>NZ_JBTVYK010000008.1:0-127607 GCF_054788135.1 Streptomyces sp. O3 | reverse complement strand
TGGTGTCTTGTTTTATAAAGTCCTTCCCCCCACCATCATCCCCGCGGCCGGGGGCCCCCCGCCGGGGGGCGCCCCGCTCTCCTGTGTCCGCAGGTCAGAGTCCCCCGCAGGTCAGGCCCAGCGGCCTCAACCCCGGCCGCTGCCCAGGGCCTTGCGGCCGGGAGAGCCCGGCAGCGCGGCCCGTGCGGGCTGGTCGGCCGCCGTGCGCTCCAGGCGCAGCGCGAGCGCGGGACAGCGGCGTACGGCGCGCTGGGCCGCCCCGCGCAGGGCCAGCGGCACCGCCGCTTCCGCGACGGCCGGGAAGCCGTCGGGGCCCAGCTGGATCAGCTCGGGCACCACGTCCGCGCACAGGCCGTGGCCCTGGCAGAGCGTCCAGTCGACCGCCAGCCGCTCCCCGCTGCGCACCCCCGGCTCCTCGTGCCCTGGCCCCGGCAGCGGCAGCAGGCCGGTGGTCGCGCGGCCGCAGCCGCCGCTCAGGACATGCGCGGCCAGATCGTCGGGGAACGCGGCGAGCGTGGAGGCGAGGAAGGCGGCCGAGCCGTCGGGGTGCTTGCACGCGCCGCGCCCCCGCACCGCTCGGGTGACCTCTCGCAGCGCCTCCAGGGCGGTCGGGCCGCCGCCGTTCAGGACGTCGGCGAGGCCGTTCGCCGCGGCGGGCAGACCCAGCCGGCAGGGGCCGCACTGGCCCGTGCTCTCGGCGGCCAGCCAGTTCGCCACCCGCAGCGCCTCGCCCAGCGGGCAGGTGTCGGCCCCGAGCGGCAGCACCGCACCGGCGCCCAGAGACCCGCCCAGCGCCTTCAGGGACGCGCGCGACACCACCGCGTCGTGCGCGGCCGTCGCGGCCAGCCAGCTGCCGTGATAGCCGCCGGTCAGCACGCCCTGGGGGAGCGGCGGGGCCCCGGCGAGCCGCAGTACGTAACGCAGCGGCACCCCGGTGGGGGCCTCGACGACCATGGGGCGGGACACGTCGCCGGACAGGGTGAGCAGGACGGTGCCGGGCTCGTCGAACAGGCCGGTGCCGCGGTAGCGGCCGGGCCCGATCCGGGCGGCGACCGCGAGCTGCGCGAAGGTCTCGGCGTTGGACAGCAGAGTGGGGGCGCCGCCCACGCCCGAGTCGGCCGCGCGCACCCGGCGGCCTGGCGGCAGCGCGGGCCCGCCGTCCGCGGAGCGGATCAGCGCCGAGGCCTCGCCGGTGACCATACGGGCGGGATTGCGCCGCACGCGCGCGCGGAGCGCGCGGCCGCGCCGGTCGGACAGGCCGCGCTCGGCCAGCGCCGCGGTCATCGACGCCTCGGTGGAGTCGCGGGTCACCCCGATCACCAGGGTGCGGGCGCCCAGGGCCTCGGCGGCGAGCAGCGCGCCGTCCAGGATGAGGTGCGGGCCGCGGTTGATCAGCACCGTGTCCTTGCGGCAGGCGGGCTCGTCCTCGCTGCCGTTGACGACGACCACGGGGCGTACGCCCTGCCTGACGGCCGCCTGGGCGACGGCCCGCAGTTTGGCGGCGAAGGGAAACCCGGCGCCGCCCCTGCCGCGCAGCGAGACCTCGTCACAGAGCGCGGCCAGACGTTCGCCGCCCATCGGGTCCAGCGGGCCGTGAACCTTCAGGTGCATGGCGAGGTCCAGGCGTTCCACCAGGTCGAACCCCGAGGTCAGCTGGGAGAGTCCGACGACCCGCACTTCGGGGACGTCGGGCAGCGGTCCGGTCACCGCGGGCCTCCCGTCGATGTGCTCCACGGCTCACCGGCGCTCGGCGGCTGGAAGGGGGAGCTGTGGGGCGTGCCGCCGTCGTCGGGGGCGGGCGGCGGGGCGGTGTCCTCGTACGCGGAACGGAAGGCCTCGGCGGGCGGTGGCGGCGACGGGGCGGGCCAGCGGTCGGCGGGCGCCGTCGACAGCGCGTGGTAGGCGGCCGTCATGCCGGGGCCGGTACCCGCGTCGGAACCGGAGCGGCTCAAGGGTCCGAACTGATCGTCGGACTGGGCGGGCTGGGCGGACTGGGCGGGCTGGGCGGGTTGGTCGTCGTACGAAGAGGGTCTCGCCTCGTACAGCGGGGGAGAAGGGGGCGCCGCCCACTGGCGCTGCCGCTGGCGTGGCAGCCGGGGGGCGGGCCCGGTGTCCGCTGCGGCGTCCATGCCCGGCAGCGGAGCGCCCCGTGGCGCGGGCTCCCGCTGGGCCGCGGCGGCGGCCGTCGGGTCGGGCGCGCCCGGCTCGGGCCGGGCCAGCAGGTCGAGCACCCGCTCGGCGACCCGCTGCTTGACGGGTCTGGGCGCGGCGCGCAGTGCGATCGCCCCGGCGACCGCGACCAGGCACAGGCCGTACAGGGTCATCACCCAGGGCTTGGCCTCGCGGCCCGCGTACAGGCCGTGCAGCAGCGCGGCGCACCAGGCCGGGTAGGCCAGCATGTGCAGCGCGCGCCAGCGTCCGGCGACCCTGGCCGGGGAGGCGAAGGCGCCGCGCAGGGCGCCGGTGACACCCGCGGCGATCATCAGCAGCCCGGCCAGGGAGCCGAGGCCGATCAGCCCGTCCGCGCCGCGTACGCCCATCCCGAAGGGGATGAGCGCGCCGAGCAGCGACACATGGCCCAGGGCGAGTTTGACCCCGGCGTGCAGCAGAAGGAAGCCGATCGCGGCGGCCCCGGTCGCGCGGTGCACGCCCTGGGCGAGCAGCCGCTGCCGTGGGGTGAGGAACAGCCGGTCGGCCGCGACCAGTCCCCAGGCGACGGACGCCGTGAGGGAGACCAGCGACAGGACGCCGGTGGTGAAGTCGAGCGCCGCGCGGAAGCCGTCACTTCCGGTCAGGGGGATGAGCAGCAGTGCCGGGGGGATGAGTGACAGCACGGCCGCGCTGGCGACTCCGGTGGCCCGCCCGTTTCCGGTGGCCCGCCCGTTCGGTGCGGGCCGGGAAGCGGCTGGGCGACGGGGGCGGAGGCGGTGGAGTGTGTGCGGACGTTTCATGGGGGGCGACTCCGAATGGTTCGGCAATGCGGTCCCGCTGTGCCGCATGCTAAGCCGCCGGATACCGGCCGGTATGGTGTTTGTGTTATTGCGTTGTTATCTAGTGGTCATCGGTGATCTTTGTTGCCCCATTAGAGGGCGGTACGCCGAGTAACCCCCCTCAGGGCTGTGCGGTCGGGTCGTGAGGCAACCGGTCGAGAGTGATCCCGAAGAGGTCGCGGTAGGCGGTCAACAGGTCCGCGTCCGCGGTGATCTCGGATGTGTGGCGCTCCGTGCCCACGGTGGTCTTCAGGGTGCGGCCGCTGAGGGTGACCCGGCCCCGCTCGGTGAGCAGCGAGCAGACCAGCGACCGGGTGAAGTGGGACGCGGGCGAGGTGCGGTGGTACCAGGCGCCCGCCGCGAACTCGCCCAGTCGGCGTGGGCGCGGGTCCAGGAGGTACTGCGGTCCGCCGTCCAGGCTGACGTCCAGGTCGCCCCAGGGGGCGTCGGTGAGGCGGAACGTTCCGCCGGGGTCGGACTGGCCTGGAGCAGGGACACCTCGAACCCCAGGGCGGTGAGCAGTGCGCCGAAGGCGCCGTTGAGTTCGTAGCAGAAGCCGCCCCGGCGGGCCTCGGCGATCTTGGCGACCAGGGCCTGCTCGTCGAGCGTGATGTCCTCCCCGAGGTGGATGGAGAGGTTCTCGAAGGGGACCGCCCGCAGATGCCGCAGATGCAGGTCGCGCAGGGCGCCGGCGGTGGCGCGCGCGGGGCGGGCGGCGCCGATCCGGTCCAGGTATCGGTCGACGGTGCTGGAGTCCATGGTGATCATTCTCGGGCGCGGTCCGCGCGGCGGCCACGGACTGAGGTCCCCCGCGGCCCACGACCGGGGACCTAGGTCCCCGGCCTGATCCGGGCCGGGGCGGTGCTCGGCTAGCGTCCCGCCCATGACGAACCCAGAACCGGCCCGTGGCCGTGAGCAGCGAATCCATGACGTCCGCGAGCGATTGGAGAAGGACGTCGACGTCTGGGTCGCGACGGCCTCGCGGGACGGCGCTCCGGTGCTCGTGCCCCTGTCGTTCGTCTGGGACGGCGGCGCGCTGCTGATGAGCACGAAGCGGGTCAACGTCACGGCCCGGAACGTCACCCCGGACGGTCCGGCGATGCTGTCGCTCGGACACACCCGAGACGTCGTCCTGATCGAGGGGACGGTGACGGCGGTCGAGGGGCCCGACCTGCCCGCGGCGTCCGCCGACGCCTTCGCGCGCAAGGCCGGGTTCGACCCGCGGGACCGCGAGACATGGGTCTATCTGCGGGCCGTGCCCCAGGTGATCAAGACCTGGCGGGAGGAGAACGAACTGGCCGGGCGGGTCGTCATGCGGGACGGGAACTGGCTCGACTGACCCCCTGGGCTCCGGCGGGGCGCTTCGCGCGCGTGGCGGGCGTGACCTCGCTGCGGGCCCTGTGAGCGCTGCGGTACCCTGACGCCATGCGTGCCGTACGCCTTCTGCTTAGCGAGCCGCGCTGATCAGTCCCGGCCACTGACCTTTCGTGGCCGGAGTCGGCGCGGCATCCCCTCCTGTGCGAGGGGATTTTTCGTTTCGGCTGACCGTGCAGCCGAAATCGGCGGGCAGAGACGATCGATGGAGCCTTAAGGATCATGAGCGAGACGAATTCCGCTGCTGAGACGGCAGCGCCGCACCGCTACACGGCCGCCATGGCCGCCGACATCGAGGCACGCTGGCAGGACTTCTGGGACGCCGACGGCACCTACGAGGCGCCGAACCCCTCCGGCGACCTGGCCGGTGACCCGGCGGTCGTCGCCCGGCCCAAGAAGTTCATCATGGACATGTTCCCGTACCCCTCGGGTGCGGGCCTGCACGTCGGCCACCCGCTGGGCTACATCGCCACCGACGTCACCGCCCGCTTCCAGCGAATGACCGGCCACAACGTCCTGCACACCCTGGGCTTCGACGCCTTCGGCCTGCCCGCCGAGCAGTACGCCGTACAGACCGGGACCCACCCGCGGGCCTCCACCGAGGCCAACATGGTCAACATGAAGGACCAGCTGCGCCGCCTGGGCCTGGGCCACGACAAGCGCCGCAGCTTCGCGACGATCGACCCGGACTACTACAAGTGGACCCAGTGGATCTTCCTGCAGATCTTCAACTCCTGGTACGACGACGAGGCGAAGACGGCCCGCCCGATCGACGAGCTGGTCGCCCAGTTCGCCAGCGGTGAGCGCCCGGTCCCCGACTCCACGCGCGCGTGGAACGAACTGGCCCCCCTGGAGCGCGCCGAGGTCCTGGCCCGTTACCGCCTGGCCTACGCCTCCGACGCCCCCGTCAACTGGTGTCCGGGCCTGGGCACCGTACTGGCGAACGAGGAAGTCACCGCGGACGGCCGCTCCGAGCGCGGCAACTTCCCAGTCTTCAAGGCCAACCTGCGCCAGTGGAACATGCGGATCACCGCCTACGCGGACCGGCTGCTGGACGACCTGGACGCGCTGGACTGGCCCGAGGCCATCAAGCTCCAGCAGCGCAACTGGATCGGCCGCTCCGAGGGCGCGCGCGTCGACTTCGCCGTCGACGGCCGCCCCGACGCGCGGATCACCGTCTTCACCACCCGCCCCGACACGCTGTTCGGCGCGACGTACATGGTGCTGGCGCCCGAGCACGGCCTGATCGACTCGATCCTGCCAGCCGAGTGGCCCGAGGGCGTCAGCCAGGCGTGGACCGGCGGCGCCGCCACCCCGGCCGACGCCATCGCCGCGTACCGCAAGCAGGCCCAGTCCAAGAGCGACGTCGAGCGGCAGACCGAGCACAAGGACAAGACCGGCGTCTTCAGCGGCGCCTACGCGCTGAACCCGGTCACCGGCGCGCGCGTCCCCGTCTTCGTCGCCGACTATGTGCTGATGGGCTACGGCACGGGCGCGATCATGGCGGTACCCGGACAGGACGAGCGCGACTGGGAGTTCGCCGAGGCGTTCGAGCTGCCGATCGTCCGCACCGTCCAGCCGCCCGAGGACTGGGAGGGCGGCGCGTTCACCGGACAGGGCCCGGCGGTCAACTCGTCCAACGACGAGATCTCGCTGGACGGCCTGGACGTCGACGAGGCCAAGGCGAAGATCACCGAGTGGCTGGTCGCCCGAGGCGTCGGCGAGGCCACCGTCAACTTCCGGCTGCGCGACTGGCTGTTCAGCCGCCAGCGCTACTGGGGCGAGCCCTTCCCGATCGTCTACGACGAGAACGACGTCGCGCACGCGCTGCCCGAGTCGATGCTGCCCCTGGAACTGCCCGAGGTGGACGACTACGCGCCGCGCACCTTCGACCCGGACGACGCCGACACCTCGCCCGAGACCCCGCTGTCCCGGAACGAGGACTGGGTCCACGTGGAGCTGGACCTGGGCCGGGGCGAGGGCGTCAAGCGCTACCGCCGTGAGACCAACACCATGCCCAACTGGGCGGGTTCATGCTGGTACGAGCTGCGCTACCTGGACCCGCACAACGACGCCCAGCTGGTCGACCCGGCCATCGAGCGGTACTGGATGGGCCCGCGCGAGGGCCAGCCGACCGGTGGCGTCGACCTGTACGTGGGCGGCGCCGAGCACGCCGTGCTGCACCTGCTGTACGCGCGCTTCTGGTCAAAGGTGCTGTTCGACCTGGGCCACGTCTCGTCCGCCGAGCCGTTCCACAAGCTGTACAATCAGGGCATGATCCAGGCGTACGTCTACCGGGACAGCCGCGGCTTCCCGGTCCCGGCCGCCGAGGTCGAGGAGCGCGACGGGAAGTACTTCTTCGCGGGCGAGCCGGTCAAGCGCGAGCTGGGCAAGATGGGCAAGTCCCTGAAGAACGCCGTCACACCGGACGAGATCTGCGCCGAGTACGGCGCGGACACGCTGCGGCTGTACGAGATGGCGATGGGCCCGCTGGACGTCTCGCGGCCGTGGGACACGCGCGCGGTGGTGGGCCAGTACCGGCTGCTCCAGCGGCTGTGGCGCAATGTCGTCGACGAGGCGACGGGCGAGGTCACGGTGGCGGACGCCGAGCCGGACGAGCCGACGCTGCGCGCCCTGCACAAGGCGGTCGACGGCGTACGCCAGGACCTGGAGGGCCTGCGCTTCAACACCGCCATCGCCAAGATCACCGAGCTGAACAACCACCTGACCAAGAGCGGCAACCCGGTGCCGCGCTCCGTCGCCGAGCGGCTGGTGCTGCTGATCGCGCCGCTGGCCCCGCATGTCGGCGAGGAGCTGTGGCACCGGCTGGGGCACACCGATTCGGTGGTGCACCAGGACTTCCCGGTGGCCGACCCGGCGTATGCCGTGGACGAGACCGTGACCTGTGTCGTGCAGGTCAAGGGCAAGGTCAAGGCCCGCCTGGAGGTCTCTCCCTCGATCGCTGACGCGGAGCTGGAGCAGCTGGCGCTGGCCGACGAGAAGGTGGTCGCCGCGCTGGACGGCGCGGGCGTCCGCAAGGTGATCGTCCGGGCGCCGAAGCTGGTGAACATCGTTCCCGCGTAGCCGGGCGGCTGGGTATACGGGCTTTCCCCTACGGGCAGGTTGGGGGTTCCAGGGAACCCTCGGCCTGCCCGTCAGCGTTTACGGTGGAAGTGACCGCGCAGATATCGGGGACGCCCAGATCCCTCCAAGGAGCCCGTCGTGGATGCAGTGCTCGTCGTACTGGCGATGCTCTTTGTACTGTTCGTGTCGCTGGGGGTCTTCGTCACCGTCAAGGTGGTGAAGGCGGCCAAGCGCGGCGTGGACCGCACCCTGAACCAGGCACGCCGCAGCGTCGAGGACTCGGCGCTCAGAGCGAAGACCTTCACCCAGGCGGGCCCCGTGGGCGAGCTCGCACAGCTGCGGCTTCGGCTGCGTACGTCGATGCGGGCCACCCAGGACTCGCTGGGCGCCGCGGCCGCCGAAGACCCCACGCTCCAGGAGTCGCTGAACCTCTTCGAGCGACTGAGCGAGCACGGCCACGAGCTGGACGACGAACTGCGGACGCTGGAACGGGACCCGGACCGGACCCGGCTCGGCGAGCGACTGCCCGAGCTCCGGGCCCGTACGAAGCGGATCACGGAGGCGGCCGACTCGCTGCGGTGGGCCGCGCGCGACCGGGCGCGCAAGCTCGCGGACGACGATCTGGACGCGCTGGGGCAGCAGATCGAGGTGGAGTCGGGGGCGCTGCGCCACTGGACCACCGAGCCGGGAGCCGCGTCGTCCTCCTCCGCGTCGTCTTCCTCCGCGTCGTCCTCCTCTGTTCCGGCACCGCCTCCTGCCTCGTCTCCCGCCGCGCCGTCCAAGGGGCGGCAGTGGCCTGAACCGAACGCGGCCGACGGCGCGGTCGGCGACGCTCAGACCTGGCCGGACCCGCCGCCCGCCAAGGAGGAGGCGGGGCCGCAGGCGATCGAGCCGGGCCGCCCGGTGACCCCCTACCCCTGGCAGAAGGACCGCCGCCCCGAGGGCACCGCCTGACCGTACGGGGCCGGACTGCCGTCCGGGCGTCTTGGCGGGTAATCTCCAGATCATGTCCCGCCATGTCGCGATCGTCACTGACTCAACGGCCTACCTGCCGCAGCGGGCGATGGAGCGGCACGGCATCACGGCGGTGCCGCTGACCGTGGTCGTGGACGGCCAGGCGATGGCGGAGGGCACCGAGATCTCGGCCCGCTCGCTCGCCCAGGCGCTGCAGAAGCGCCGCCCCGTCACGACCTCGCGACCCAGCCCCGAGGTTTTCGCCGAGACCTATCGCGCGGCCGCCGAAGCGGGAGCCGAGAGCGTCATCTCGCTGCACCTGTCGGCGGAGCTCTCCGGGACGTACGACGCGGCCGTATGGGCGGCGAAGGACGCCCCCGTGCCGGTACGCGTGGTGGACACCGGCATGATCGCGATGGCTCAGGGCTTCTGCGCGCTGGCCGCGGCGGAGACCGCGGAGGCGGGGGGCACCGTGGACGAGGCGGTCGCGGCGGCCGAGAAGCGGGCCGCGTCCACCTCCGCGTACTTCTATGTGGACACACTCGACTATCTGCGGCGGGGCGGGCGGATCGGCGCGGCGCGGGCGCTGCTGGGCTCCGCGCTGGCGGTGAAGCCGCTCCTCGCACTGGACGGCGGGCGGATCGAGCCGCTGGAGAAGGTGCGTACGGCGGCCAAGGCGATCGCCCGGCTGGAGGAGATCGCCGTCAAACGCGCCGGTGCGAGCACGGTCGACATCGCGGTGCACCACCTGGCGGCCCAGGAACGGGCGTCCGCGCTGGCGGACCGGCTCAGGGAGCGGGTGCCGGGGCTGGCGGAGCTGCATGTCAGCGAGGTGGGCGCGGTGATCGGGGCGCATACGGGGCCGGGGCTGCTGGGTGTGGTGGTCTCGCCGCGGTGACGCGTGTGGGTGGCTGAGTTCTCCACAACTGCCGAGTAATCCACGGGAATCCAGCAAGATCAACTCGCTTTCGCCGGGGCGTCTAGCGTCGCGGCATGGCTTCTCTGCGAACTTCTGACGCGACGAGCGGACCGGGCCGCCCTCCGGCATCGGACGGCCGCGCCCGGCACCGCCCCACCCGCGCGCGAACCGGCGTTCGGCGCAGGCAGGACAGGGCTGAGCGCCAGCGCGTACGCGCGCGGGCTCTCTTCGAGCGGGCCCCGGAGGCGACGGGCGGCCTCGCGCCGCCGGGGGGCCGTCCTGCCGTCCCGTCTGAGGCGGGTGCCGCTGGTGCTGCTGGTGCGTCCGTTTCCGACGGGGTTACGGAACCCGATGGGGTCGCGGAAGGGGAGAGCCACCGGCTGGGGGCGGGGGCGCGGGCGCGGCTGGCCGTGCGGGAGCGGTTACCGGTCTGGCTTCAGGTGCGGTGCGGGCTGGAGCGCAGGAGTCTGGTCGCGCTCGCCGTGCTGCTGACCGTGGCGGCCGCCTTCGCGGCGCACCATTTCTGGACCGGGCGACCGCAGCCGGTCAGCGCTCCCGATGTGGTGCGGGAGGCAGCCACGCCGCCCTTTCCCAGGGCCGCTGCCGTGGGCCCGTCCGAGTCCACCGGCCCGCCCGTCTCGGCGGGTGCGGCGGGTGCGGCGGCCTCTGGGGCGCGGATCGCCGTGGACATCAGCGGCAAGGTCCGCAAGCCCGGAGTGCACCGGCTGCCCCCTGGCTCACGGGTCGCGGACGCGCTGCGGGCGGCTGGCGGGGTCCGGCCCGGTACGGACACCACCGGCCTCAACCGCGCCCGCCACCTGGTGGACGGCGAGCAGGTGGTCGTGGGCCAACGGCCGGGCGCCGCCGCCCCGGTGCCGGGGGAGGCGGGGGCAGCGGGGGCGCCGGGGCCGGTCGCCGGGGTACCCGGCGCTCCCGCTGGCGGTGTCGTCAGCCTCAACTCCGCGGCCGAGGGACAGCTGCGGACACTCCCCGGAATCGGTCCGGTACTGGCCCGCAAGATCATCGCCTATCGCACCGAGCACGGCGGCTTCCGCTCCGTCGAGCAGCTCCGCGAGGTCAGTGGCATCGGTGACCGCCGCTTCGCGGACCTGCGGGACCTCGTACAGCCATGACCCGCCACCCGGTGCACGCCGCGTCCCGAAACCGTCTGGGCGCCGCGATCCCCCGCCAGGAGGCGCCCGCGGACCTCCGTCTCGTCCCGCCCGCGCTCGCCGCCTGGGCCGCGACCGCCCTGGCCCTGGGCGCTCCGGGACGCTGGACGGCCGTGGCGGCGACGGTGTGCGCGGCGGGCGCCCTCGCGCTGCTGGCCGTCCGCCGCCTCCGCTCCGCGGCCGCGCGCGGGCCGACGCGGGGGGTGTGGCGGGGGGTCGCCGGGGACGGGTGGGCGGCCGGTGCGGCGGTGCTGCTCTGCGCCGCCGCGGGGGCCGCGTCGGCCGGGCTGCACGCGGCCGATCTGCACCGCGGCCCCGTTCCCGAGCTGGCCGGGCAGCAGGCTCGGGCCACGGTCGAGCTGAGGGTCAGCGCCGTGCCCCGGCAGACACGGCCCCGTGTCTCGGGAGCGCGGACGATCCCGCCGGGTGTCGTGCTGCGGGCCGACGTCCTCCGCGTCAGCGGCGACGGCACCGCGGCCACCGTCACCCGCACACCGGTGCTGGTGACGGTGCGGAGCCGCGCCGCCGACCGCTGGCTCGCGCTGCTGCCTTCGACCCGGATCAGGACGCGGGCCACGCTCGCGCCCCCGCTGCCGGGCGGCGGCGACCCGATCGCCGCGGTGCTGCGCGTATACGGCGACGAGCCACCGCACGTCGTCGAACCGCCCACCGTGTTCCAGCGCGCCGCCGGGCGGCTGCGCGCCGGGCTCCGCGCGGCCACCGACGACCTGCCGCCGGACGCCCGCGCGCTGCTCCCCGGACTGGTCGTCGGGGACACCTCGCGGGTGCCGTCCGAGCTGCGCGAGGCGTTCCGCGCCACGGACATGACGCACCTGCTCGCCGTCAGCGGAGCCAACTTCGCGATTCTGCTGGCGCTGCTGATCGGGCCGCCCGGCATGGCCATGCGCGCCGAACGCGGAGGGCTCGCGCCGCGGCTCGGCATCCCGCTGCGGCTGACCGCCCTGCTCGGCGGCGCGCTGACGCTCGGCTTCGTCGTCGTGTGCGGACTCGACCCCAGCGTGCTGCGCGCGGCGGCCTGCGGGCTGATCGCGCTGCTCGCCATCGCCACCGGGCGGCGCAGGTCCCTGCTTCCCGCGCTGGCCGCCGCCGTGCTGCTGCTGGTGCTCTACGAACCGTGGCTGGCCCGCAGTTACGGCTTCGTCCTCTCCGTCCTGGCCACCGGGGCGCTGCTGCTCGTCGCCCCGCGCTGGAGCGCGGCGCTGCGCCGGCGCGGGGTGCCGCCCCGGATCGCCGAGGCGCTGGCCGCGGCGGCCGCGGCCCAGGCCGTGTGCGCGCCCGTCGTCGCCGTGTTCGCCGCGCATGTCAGCCTGGTCGCGGTGCCCTGCAATCTGCTCGCCGAGTTCGCGGTGGCACCCGCCACGGTGCTCGGCTTCGCCGCCCTGGCCGTGGCCCCCGTGTCGCCGCTCGCGGCCAAGGCGGTGGCCTGGTGCGCGAGTTGGCCCGCCGGGTGGATCGCCGACATCGCCAGGGCGGGAGCCGCGCTGCCCGGCGCCGACGCCGACTGGCCGGGCGGCTGGCGCGGCGGGCTGCTCCTCGCCGCGGCCACGGCCGCCGTCGTCCCGCTCGGGCGGCGGCTGCTCGGCCGCCCCGTGCTCGGCGTCGTCTGCTGCCTGCTGCTGGTGTTCGTGATCGTCCGTCCCGTGCCGTTGCCGTTGGACCGTGTGCTCACCGGCTGGCCGCCGTCTGGCTGGCGCGCGGTGGCGTGCGATGTGGGGCAGGGCGACGCGCTGGTGCTCGCCGCGGGGGACGGCTCCGCCGTGGTCGTCGACGCCGGGCCCGACCCGGCGCTCGCCGACCGCTGCCTGCGCGCTCTGGGCGTCACCCGGATCTCGCTGGTCGTGCTCACACACTTTCACGCGGATCATGTGGCGGGGCTGCCGGGAGTGCTGAAGGGCCGTGCGGTCGGCGCGATCCAGGGCACGGTCGTTCAGAAACCGGCGGGACAGGCCGATTTCGTGCGCGCGCTGGCGGCGGGCCGGGGGATCCCGCTGACCAGCGCCAAGGCGGGGGAGCGCCGTCGTGTCGGCGCGCTGCGCTGGCAGGTGCTGTGGCCTCCGGCGCCCCCGTGGCCCGTTCCCGAGGACGCCAACGACGCGAGCGTCGCCCTTCTGGTGCGTGTGCAGGGCTTGACTCTGCTGTTGCCGGGCGACCTTGAGCCTCCCGCGCAGCGGGAACTGCTGCGGGCCGCTCCTGGGCTGGGGCCGGTCGACGTGCTGAAGGTCGCCCATCACGGGTCCGCGTACCAGGACCCCGAACTGCTGCGCCGGGTCCGGCCCCGGCTGGCCCTGATCTCCTGCGGCGCGGACAACTCCTACGGTCACCCCGCCCCCAGCACCCTGACCGCGCTCCGGGCCCAGGGCGCGGCCGTGCTGCGCACCGACACGGACGGTGCGATCGCGGTCACCGGCGCGGGAGCGGGGCTGCGCGCGATAGCACGGGGCTGAGACGCGATAGCGCGGGGCTGCGCGCGGTAGCGCGGGGCTGCGCGCGGTAGCACGGGGCTGCGCGCGGTAGCACGGGGCTGAGAGAAAATGGCCGTGTGAGTGATGTGAGGCATGTGCTGGTGCTCCCTGACCGTGACGGAGCCGAGGAGGCGGCGCGGGTCGTCGGCGAGCGCTTCGGGGTCGCCGATGAACCTCAGCTCGTCCGGGACGCGCTGGCCGGTGAGGACGACGCCGAGGACGCGCAGTGGCTGGTGGTGATCGAGGACCCGCGGGGGCGGCTGGACCCGGCGGAGCTGGACGAGTTCGCGGCCGAGTGGGACGGCTGGCGCGAGGAGCCGTAGGCCTGCGTTGTCAGTGGGGCGTGGGATGCTTGGCCGTGATGGCCAGGAAACCCGGAAACGACGACCCGCTTGCTCCTGTCACGCTTGCCGTGGGCCAGGAGGACCTGCTGCTCGACCGTGCCCTGCGGGAGGTGGTGACGGCCGCGCGCGCGGCCGACGCCGACACGGACGTGCGTGAGCTCACCCCCGACCAGCTGCGGCCCGGCACGCTCGCCGAGCTGACCAGTCCCTCGCTGTTCGCCGAGCGCAAGGTCGTCGCGGTGCGCAACGCCCAGGACCTGCCCGCCGACACCGTCAAGGATGTGAAGGCGTATCTCGGCGCGCCCGCGGATGAGATCACCCTGGTTCTGCTGCACGCTGGCGGGGCCAAGGGCAAGGGGCTCCTGGACGCCGCGCGCAAGGCGGGCGCCCGTGAGGTCGCCTGCCCGAAGATGACCAAGCCCGCCGACCGGCTCGCGTTCGTGCGCGGTGAGTTCCGCACGCTGGGGCGGTCGGCTACCGCGGAGGCCTGCCAGACCCTGGTCGAGGCGATCGGCAGCGATCTGCGGGAGCTGGCGTCCGCGGTCAGCCAGCTCACGGCGGATGTCGAGGGCACGATCGACGAGGCCGTCGTCGGCCGGTACTACACGGGGCGTGCCGAGGCTTCCAGCTTCACCGTCGCGGACCGGGCGGTGGAGGGCAGGGCGGCCGATGCGCTGGAGGCTCTGCGCTGGTCGTTGGCTACGGGGGTCGCGCCCGTGCTGATCACCAGTGCGCTGGCGCAGGGGGTGCGGGCCATCGGCAAGCTGTCTTCGGCTCGGGGTGGGCGGCCCGCTGACCTGGCGCGTGAACTGGGGATGCCGCCGTGGAAGATCGATCGGGTGCGGCAGCAGATGCGGGGGTGGACCCCGGACGGTGTCGCGGTCGCGTTGCGGGCTGTCGCGGAGGCCGATGCGGGGGTCAAGGGCGGGGGGGACGATCCGGAGTACGCCTTGGAGAAGGCCGTGGTCGCCATTGCCCGTGCCGCGCGGAGCCGCGACGTCCGCCGCTGAGCGTTCTGTCTCGTGGTGGGGCGGGGGTGGGGGGGGGGGTACGTGCTCACGGCGACTGGTTGCCCGGAAGCTGCGAACCGCGTGCTGCCCAGGTCACAGTCCCCGCTCCGCTCGCACCCCCCACCCCACCCCCTCACGCCCGAGGGCGGCTTTCCGTTGTGGGCATACGTTCCGCAAAGGCGGAACGGGTGGGCACAACCCCACCGACCCCGGTGACCGATCTCGCCTGGGCCGCAGGGCGACACCCTCCCCGGAGGGGGTACGGGGTAACCCGTGAGACCTGGGCCCGAAGGGCCCTGGGCATGCCGAAGCCCCGGCGGGGGGTTCTGGGGAAGAACGCCCGCCGGGGCTTCCGGTCAAGCTGGTTGGCCCGTACCCGCGTGGCGAACGCAGATCGCGTACGGACCGGGGTGCCGGTCGGGAGCGGATGAGAGGGCCCGCTGAGTCCCCACCGGCGATCAGATCGAGAGCTCAGCCCTTGAGGGAGGCAACCTTGGTAGCCAGCGCCGACTTCTTGTTGGCAGCCTGGTTCTTGTGGATGACACCCTTCGAGACGGCCTTGTCGAGCTGGCGGTTGGCGTCGCGGAGGGCCACGGTGGCCTTCTCGACGTCACCGGCGGCGGCAGCCTCGCGAGCCTTGCGGACAGCGGTCTTGAGCGAGGACTTGACGGCCTTGTTACGCAGGCGCGCCTTCTCGTTCGTCTTGATCCGCTTCATCTGGGACTTGATGTTCGCCACGAAAAGAGCCTTTACAGGTTCGATGATCTTGATGAGTGCCACGTCGCTTGAGAGGGCCACGAGGCACAGCTGCCCAGGCTACCAGTAGCGTTCTTGGCGGCCCAAACCGAGCGCCGGGCGCCGCTCATGGGACGATAGGGGCTACGTAATGATCCGAGGCTGCAGAGAGCTGCAGACGTTCTCAAGAATCAGGACCCTGCGTGCCCGCGACTCCTACCCACGTGCCCGAGCCGAGTCGGACCGACCCGGCGTTGATCCGCAACTTCTGCATCATCGCGCACATCGACCACGGCAAGTCCACGCTCGCCGACCGGATGCTTCAGCTGACCGGGGTGGTCGAGCAGCGGCAGATGCGTGCTCAGTACCTCGACCGAATGGATATCGAGCGCGAGCGCGGCATCACGATCAAGTCCCAGGCGGTCCGGCTGCCCTGGGCGCCCACCGAGGGTGAGGGCCGGGACACGACCCACATCCTCAACATGATCGACACTCCGGGCCACGTGGACTTCACGTACGAGGTGTCCCGCTCCCTCGCCGCCTGCGAGGGGACGATCCTGCTGGTCGACGCCGCCCAGGGGATCGAGGCCCAGACCCTCGCCAACCTGTATCTGGCGATGGAGAACGACCTCACGATCATTCCGGTGCTCAACAAGATCGACCTGCCGGCCGCCCAGCCGGAGAAGTTCTCGGAGGAGCTCGCCAATCTGATCGGCTGCCAGCCGGAGGACGTGCTGAAGGTCTCCGCGAAGACCGGTGTGGGCGTGGACGCGCTGCTTGACCG
This sequence comes from Streptomyces sp. O3, assembly GCF_054788135.1. Taxonomy (NCBI): domain Bacteria; kingdom Bacillati; phylum Actinomycetota; class Actinomycetes; order Kitasatosporales; family Streptomycetaceae; genus Streptomyces; species Streptomyces sp. O3. Next base: position 111,758 of record NZ_JBTVYK010000008.1, on the reverse strand, counting down.
GGTAGTGCGGGACGTTCCGGCTCCGGTCGGTGTGGCGGACGCTCCGGCTCGCGCGATGATCTTCGACTCGGTCTATGACTCGTATCGCGGTGTGGTCACTTATGTCCGTGTTGTCGACGGGCAGCTCAACAAGCGTGAGCGCATCAAGATGATGTCTACTGGTGCGACTCATGAGCTGCTGGAGATCGGGACCAACTCGCCGGAGATGCTCCCGGCCGACGGTCTCGCCGTCGGTGAGGTCGGCTATCTGATCACCGGGGTGAAGGACGTACGGCAGTCCAAGGTCGGTGACACGATCACCAGTCTTTCCAAGGGTGCGACCGAACCGCTGGGCGGGTACAAGGACCCCAAGCCCATGGTGTTCTCGGGGCTGTACCCGCTGGACGGCTCGGAGTATCCGGACCTGCGCGAGGCCCTGGACAAGCTCCAGCTGAACGACGCCGCGCTGGTCTACGAGCCGGAGACCTCCGCGGCCCTCGGCTTCGGCTTCCGGGTGGGTTTCCTCGGGTTGCTGCACCTGGATGTCATCCGGGAGCGGCTGGAGCGGGAGTTCGGGCTCGACCTGATCGCCACGGCCCCCAACGTGGTCTATCGCGTGATCATGGAGGACGGCACCGAGCACACGGTCACCAACCCGAGCGAGTTCCCCGAGGGCAAGATCGACCAGGTGTACGAGCCGGTCGTGCGGGCCACCATTCTCGCCCCCAGCGAGTTCATCGGCTCGATCATGGAGCTCTGCCAGGGGCGTCGCGGTGTGCTGCTCGGCATGGACTATCTGTCCGAGGACCGGGTCGAGATCCGCTACACCCTGCCGCTCGCGGAGATCGTCTTCGACTTCTTCGACCAGCTGAAGTCAAAGACCCGCGGGTACGCCTCGCTGGACTACGAGCCCACCGGCGAGCAGAGCGCGTCGCTCGTCAAGGTCGACATCCTGCTGCACGGCGACAAGGTCGACGCCTTCTCGGCCGTCACCCACAAGGACCAGGCGTACGCGTACGGGGTGCGGCTGGTCGCCAAGCTCAGGGAACTCATCCCGCGCCAGGCCTTCGAGGTCCCGGTGCAGGCGGCGATCGGTTCGCGGGTCATCGCCCGCGAGACCATCCGGGCCATCCGCAAGGACGTGCTCGCCAAGTGCTACGGCGGCGACATCTCCCGTAAGCGGAAGCTCCTGGAGAAGCAGAAGGAGGGCAAGAAGCGGATGAAGATGGTCGGTTCCGTGGAGGTTCCGCAGGAGGCCTTCATCGCGGTGCTCTCCAGTGACGAGGGTGCGTCCAAGAAGAAGTAGGGCGTGAGGAATGTGTGACGGGCCTGCCGCGCTGACGCGCGGTGGGCCCGTCGGCTGTTCGGGGTTTGTGGAAAGTGACAGGTCGCGGCCTCTTACGCGTCGGGCGAACGGGCTCTACCCTGATCACTGCTCAAGGTTACTCGCCAGTTAAACAAGTGGCCGCAGTCGACTGCACTGCCGCGGGCCCGGAGGATGTTGTGAGCGACAGTCAGACTTTGATCGAGAACCGACCGCCCAGCGTCGCCACCCTGTTCCAGGAGCGGGTCGCGGCCACGCCGGACGGGGAGGCCTACCGCTATCCGGTGCCCCCGGCCTCGGGCGAGGGCCCGGACGACTGGAAGTCGCTGAGCTGGGCGCAGGCGGCCGAGCGGGTCTACGCCATCGCCGCCGGACTGATCGACCTCGGCGTCAGCCCCGAGGAGCGCGTCGCCCTCGCGTCCAACACCCGTGTGGAGTGGATTCTCGCCGACCTCGGCGTCCTGTGCGCGGGTGCGGCCACTACCACGGTTTATCCCTCGACCAACACCGAGGACTCCGCGTACATCCTCGCCGACTCCGGCAGCAGGGTGCTGATCGCCGAGGACGCCGAGCAGCTGGCCAAGGTGCGGGAGCGCCGCGCCGAGCTGCCCGAGATCCAGCACGTCGTGGTGATCGACGAGGCGGACGCCCAGGCGGCCGAGGGCGACCCGGAGGGCTGGGTGCTCTCGCTCGCCGAGCTGGAGACCCGCGGAGCGGCGTACCTCGAGAAGCACCCCGACGCCGTCAGCGAGCGGATCGCGGCGATCGCCAAGGACCAGCTCGCCACGCTGATCTACACCTCCGGCACCACCGGCAGGCCCAAGGGCGTCCGGCTGCCGCACGACAACTGGTCGTACATGGCCAAGGCGATCGCCGCGACCGGGCTGCTCGGGCCCGACGACGTGCAGTACCTCTGGCTGCCGCTCGCGCACGTCTTCGGCAAGGTCCTCACCTCGGGCCAGATCGAGATCGGCCACGTCACCGCCGTGGACGGCCGCATCGACAAGATCATCGAGAATCTGCCGGTGGTCCAGCCGACCTATATGGCGGCCGTGCCCCGCATCTTCGAGAAGGTGTACAACGGCGTCGCGGCCAAGGCGCGGGCCGGTGGCGGCGCCAAGTACAAGATCTTCAAGTGGGCCGCGGGCGTCGCCCGCGAGTACGCCCAGGTCTCGCAGGACAACTTCCGCCGCACCGGCTCGGCCTCGGTGCCGTTCGGGCTCTCCGCCAAGCACAAGGTCGCCGACACCCTCGTCTACGGCAAGCTGCGCGAGGCGTTCGGCGGGCGGCTGCGGGCCGCGGTCTCCGGCTCCGCCGCGCTCGCCCCGGACATCGGCTACTTCTTCTCCGGCGCCGGGATCCACATCCTGGAGGGGTACGGACTCACCGAGTCCAGCGCCGCCTCCTTCGTCAATCCGGGCGAGGCCTACCGCACCGGCACCGTCGGCAAGCCGCTGCCCGGCTGTGAGGTGCGGATCGCGGACGACGGCGAGATCCTGCTGCGCGGCCCCGGCATCATGCAGGGCTACCACGGGCTGCCCGAGAAGACCGCGGAGGTCCTGGAGCCGGACGGCTGGTTCCACACCGGCGACATCGGCGAGCTCTCCGCGGACGGCTATCTGCGCATCACCGACCGCAAGAAGGACCTCATCAAGACGTCCGGCGGCAAGTACGTCGCCCCCGCCGAGGTCGAGGGACAGTTCAAGGCCGTCTGCCCGTACGTCTCCAACATCCTGGTGCACGGCGCGGACCGGAACTTCTGCACCGCGCTGATCGCCCTCGACGAGCCGTCGGTCATGGGCTGGGCCGAGGAGCAGGGGCTCAGCGCCAAGACGTACGCCGACGTGGTGGCGGCGCCGGAGACGGTCGCCCTCATCGACGGCTATGTGCGGCAGCTCAACGAGGGGCTCCAGCGCTGGCAGACGATCAAGAAGTTCCGGCTGCTCCCGCGTGACCTCGACGTGGAGCACGGCGAGCTCACGCCCAGCCTTAAGCTGAAGCGTCCGGTCGTCGAGCGTGAGTACCGTGCGTTGATCGATGAGATGTACGCGGGTACGCGTGAGGACTGACTGACTGGCTGGCTGACGGTCTGGTCGGATCTCGGTGGGAGCGGTCCTGCGCGGGCCGCTCCCGCCGTGCCGGACAATGGGGGCATGCCCTCCGTACTGCCTGACGGCGAACCCGTGCCCGACGACGGGTCGCTGCCCGCATCCGCGCTGACCGGCGCCGCCGAGCGGCCCCTCGGGTTCTATCTGCACGTCCCGTACTGCGCGACCCGCTGCGGCTACTGCGACTTCAACACGTACACCGCCAGCGAGCTGCGCGGCACCGGCGGCGCGCTCGCCTCGCGCGACAACTACGCCTCGATCCTCGTCGAGGAGATCCGGCTCGCCCGCAAGGTGCTCGGCGACGACCCTCGCCCGGTGCGGACCGTCTTCGTCGGCGGCGGCACGCCGACGCTGCTCGCCGCGTCCGACCTGGTCGCGGCGCTCGGCGCGATCCGCGACGAGTTCGGACTCGCGGACGGCGCCGAGGTGACGACGGAGGCCAACCCCGAGTCCGTCGACCCCGCCTACCTCGCCGAGCTGCGCGCCGGAGGCTTCAACCGGATCTCCTTCGGGATGCAGAGCGCCCGGCAGCACGTGCTGAAGGTCCTGGACCGTACGCACACGCCGGGACGGCCCGAGGCCTGCGTCGCCGAGGCGCGCGCGGCCGGGTTCTCGCATGTCAACCTCGACCTGATCTACGGCACGCCGGGCGAGTCCGACGACGACTGGCGGGCGTCCCTGGACGCGGCCGTCGACGCCGGGCCCGACCATGTGTCGGCGTACGCCCTGATCGTCGAGGAGGGCACCCAGCTGGCCCGCCGCATCCGTCGCGGCGAGGTGCCGATGACGGACGACGACGTCCACGCGGACCGCTATCTGATCGCCGAGGAGACGCTGTCGCGGGCGGGCTTCTCCTGGTACGAGGTGTCCAACTGGGCCACCTCGGACGCCGGGCGCTGCCTGCACAACGAGCTGTACTGGCGCGGGGCCGACTGGTGGGGCGCGGGGCCCGGCGCGCACAGCCACGTGGGCGGGGTGCGGTGGTGGAACGTCAAGCATCCGGGCGCGTACGCGCAGGCGCTGGCCGAGGGGCGCTCGCCCGGAGCCGGACGCGAGGTGCTGCCGGACGAGGACCGGCGGGTCGAGCGGATCCTGCTGGAGCTGCGGCTCCGCGAGGGATGTCCGTTGACGTTGCTGCGAGCGGAGGGGCTGGCGGCGTCCCGGCGGGCGCTGGCGGACGGGCTGCTGGAGGCTTCCGCGTACGACGCCGGGCGCGCCGTCCTCACGCTGCGGGGGCGGCTGCTCGCGGACGCGGTGGTGCGGGACCTGGTCGACTGAGCGCCGCCGCCGCTCAGGGCGTCGGCGCTGTGACGAAGTCGATCAGTTCCTCGACGCGGCCCAGGAGCTGGGGTTCCAGGTCCTTGTAGGAGTGGACGGAGGAGAGGATCCGCTGCCACGCGGCCCCCGTGTTCGGCGGCCAGCCCAGCGCCGCGCACACCCCCGCCTTCCAGTCCTGCCCACGCGGCACCCGAGGCCATGCGTCGATACCCACCGACGAGGGCTTCACGGCCTCCCACACGTCGATGTACGGATGGCCGACGATCAGCGCGTGCTCGTGCGAGACGGCGGCCGCGATCCGGGACTCCTTGGAGCCGGGGACCAGGTGGTCGACCAGGACGCCGAGCCGCGCGTCGGGGCCGGGGGCGAACTCCGCGACGATCGCGGGCAGGTCGTCGACCCCCGACAGGTATTCGACGACGACGCCCTCGATCCGCAGGTCATCGCCCCACACCCGCTCCACCAGCTCCGCGTCATGGCGGCCCTCCACATAGATCCGCCCCGCGCGGGCGACTCGGGCCCGCGCGCCGGGCACGGCGACCGAGCCGGACGCCGTGCGGGCGGGGCGCGCCGGCGCGGCGGGGGAGGGACGGACCAGGGTGACCGCCTGGCCGTCCAGCAGGAAGCCGCGCGGTTCGAGCGGGAAGACCCGGTGCTTGCCGAAGCGGTCCTCCAGGGTGACCGTGCCCGCCTCACAGCGGACCACTGCGCCGCAGAAACCGGTGGCCGCCTCCTCGACCACCAGGTCGCGGTCGGCCGGGATCTCCGGGACGGCCTGCCGCTTCTTCCAGGGCGGGGTCAGATCGGGATGGTAGCTGCGCATTCGGACGACGATAGGAAGATCTCGGGGCCGCCGCTCACGACACGCCGAAGCGGGCCGCCAGCTCCTCGCGCTGCGCGCGGACAAAAGCCGCATCCACCACGGATCCATGGCCGGGTACATACAGCGCGTCCTCGCCGCCCAGCTCCAGGAGCCGGTCCAGGGCGTGCGGCCACCGCGTGGGCATCGCGTCGCGCCCCGCCTGCGGCGGACCCGACTCCTCCACCAGGTCGCCGCAGAAGACGATCTCCGGAGCGTCCGTGCCCTGGACCAGCACGGCCAGGTCGTGCCCGGTGTGTCCGGGGCCGACGTTCGCCAGCAGCACCCGCACCCCGCCCAGGTCCAGGGTCCACTCGGCGCACACCAGATGGTGCGGGCGCACCAGGAGGTCCACCGCCTCGGCCACACCGGGCCGGTCCGCGCCATGCCGTACCGCCTCCGCGAGAAGGTCGTCCCGGCCCTGGTCGAAGACCGCGTCGAGACCGACCGCCCCGTACACCTCGACGCCCGCGAAGGCCGCCGCGCCCAGCACATGGTCGAAGTGCGGGTGGGTCAGGGCGAGGTGGGTGACCCGGCGGTCGTCGCCCAGCAGCCGCTGGGTCTGCGCGCGCACCTCGGCGCCCTCGCGCAGCGTGGACCCCGCGTCAACCGCCAGAGCGGCCCTGTCACCCGCGACCAGGCCGACGGTGCAGTCCCAGATCGGCAGCCGCCGCCTGGCCACCGATGCGGACAGTCGCTCCCAGCCCGGCTCTTCCTGAGTCAACCCCATGGGGAGACGCTAACCCCAGGCAGCCGGGGCGGCACGGCACCAGACCCGACCGCCCTTGCCTGGCCGGTACCCGTCGGCCGTACACTGGCTGCGGGAATGTTGGCACTCGCCCGTGGTGAGTGCCAAGCGAAAGCCGTGACAGCGACCGGGGCGGGGCCGCGGGGGAAGACAACTGGAGGTGTGCGCGGATGCTCAGTGAACGAAGGCTCGAGGTGCTGCGCGCCATCGTCCAGGACTACGTCGGAACCGAGGAGCCGGTCGGCTCCAAGGCGCTCACCGAGCGGCACCACCTCGGGGTGTCGCCCGCGACCGTACGCAACGACATGGCCGCGCTGGAGGACGAGGGCTTCATCGCCCAGCCGCACACCAGCGCCGGGCGGATCCCGACGGACAAGGGCTACCGCCTGTTCGTCGACAAGCTCGCGGACGTCAAGCCGATGACCGCGCCCGAGCGGCGCGCCATCCAGAGCTTCCTGGATCACGCGGTGGACCTGGACGACGTCGTGGCCCGCACGGTCCGGCTGCTCGCGCAGCTGACCCGGCAGGTCGCGGTGGTGCAGTACCCCTCGCTGACCCGCTCGACGGTCCGCCATGTCGAACTGCTCGCGCTCGCGCCCGCCCGGCTGATGCTGGTGCTGATCACCGACACCGGCCGGGTCGAGCAGCGTCATGTGGACTGCCCCGCTCCGTTCGGCGAGGCCTCGCTCGCCGATCTGCGGGCCCGGCTCAACAGCCGGGTCGCCGGGCGCCGCTTCACGGACGTACCGCAGCTGGTGCAGGATCTGCCCGAGTCCTTCGAGGCGGAGGACCGCGGCACGGTCTCGACCGTGCTCTCCACCCTGCTGGAGACCCTGGTCGAGGAGACGGAGGAGCGCCTGGTCATCGGCGGCACCTCCAACCTCACCCGCTTCGGGCACGACTTCCCGCTCGTGATCCGGCCGGTGCTCGAGGCGCTTGAGGAGCAGGTCGTGCTCCTCAAGCTGCTCGGCGAGGCCAAGGATCCGGGCATGACCGTACGAATCGGGCATGAGAACGCCCATGAAGGCCTCAACTCCACGTCCGTCGTGTCGGTCGGCTACGGTTCGGGCGGCGAGGCAGTCGCCAAGCTCGGCGTGGTCGGACCGACCCGCATGGATTACCCCGGAACGATGGGAGCAGTACGCGCAGTGGCACGTTACGTCGGACAGATCCTGGCGGAGTCGTAAGTGGCCACGGACTACTACGCCGTACTCGGCGTGCGCCGCGACGCTTCCCAGGATGAGATCAAGAAGGCGTTCCGCAGGCTCGCGCGCGAGCTGCACCCGGACGTCAACCCCGATCCCAAGACGCAGGAGCGCTTCAAGGAGATCAACGCCGCGTACGAGGTGTTGTCGGACCCGCAGAAGAAGCAGGTCTACGACCTCGGCGGGGACCCGCTTTCGCAGGCGGGCGCCGGTGCTGGTGGCGCGGGCTTCGGAGCCGGTGGCTTCGGCAACTTCTCCGACATCATGGACGCGTTCTTCGGGGCCTCCTCCCAGCGCGGCCCGCGCTCGCGCACGCGGCGCGGCCAGGACGCGATGATCCGCCTTGAGGTCGAGCTCGACGAGGCGGCCTTCGGCACCACGAAGGACATCCAGGTCGACACCGCGACGGTGTGCTCGACCTGCTCTGGCGAGGGCGCGGCGCCCGGCACATCGGCGCAGACCTGCGACATGTGCCGCGGCCGCGGTGAGGTGTCGCAGGTCACCCGGTCCTTCCTGGGCCAGGTCATGACCTCGCGGCCGTGCCCCCAGTGCCAGGGCTTCGGCACGGTGGTGCCGACGCCGTGCCCGGAGTGCGCGGGCGACGGACGGGTGCGCTCGCGGCGCACCCTGACCGTGAAGATCCCGGCCGGTGTGGACAACGGCACCCGGATCCAGCTGGCGGGCGAGGGCGAGGTCGGCCCCGGCGGCGGCCCCGCCGGCGACCTCTACGTCGAGATCCACGAGCTGCCGCACCCGGTCTTCCAGCGGCGCGGCGACGATCTGCACTGCACGGTGACCATTCCGATGACGGCCGCCGCGCTCGGCACCAAGGTGCCGCTGGAGACCCTGGACGGCCTGGAGGAGATCGACATCAGGCCCGGCACCCAGTCCGGGCAGTCGGTCCCGCTGCACGGGCGGGGCGTCACGCATCTGCGCGGCGGCGGCCGGGGCGACCTCATCGTCCACGTCGAGGTGCTGACCCCGACCAAGCTCGACGCCGAGCAGGAACGCCTGCTGCGGGAACTGTCGGCCCTGCGCGGTGAGGAACGCCCGACGGGCCAGTTCCAGCCGGGGCAGCAGGGGCTGTTCTCGCGCCTGAAGGACGCCTTCAACGGGCGGTAGGCGCGGGGTTCGCGGTCGTTTCTCCTGGCCGGGGGCGATGCCTTCGACGAGGCCGGGGGAGGGGCGGAGCGTTCGATTCGGTGCTGTGTGGGGGACGTGGCACGATGCTGGCATGTCCTCCGCGCTGACCGATCTCTGCCGGTACCCGATCGTGCAGGCTCCCATGGCGGGCGGAGCCGCCGCCCCGCCGCTGGCGGGCGCGGTGTGCGAGGCCGGCGGCCTCGGCTTCCTCGCGGCCGGGTACAAGACCGCCGACGGCATGTACCAGGAGATCAAACAGCTGCGCGGGCTCACCGCGAGACCCTTCGGCGTCAACCTGTTCCTGCCGCAGCCCGACCAGGCCGACCCGGCCGCCGTCGAGGTCTACGCGGAACAGCTCGCGGGCGAGGCCACCTGGTACGAGACCCCGCTCGGCGACATCGCCGAAGGCGGACTCGACGACGGCTACGACGCCAAGCTCGCCATCCTCCTGGAGGACCCCGTACCGGTCGTGTCCTTCACCTTCGGCTGCCCGACCCGCGACGTGCTGGACGCCTTCGCGCGGGTCGGGACGTTCACCGTCGTGACGGTCACCACACCCGAGGAGGCGGCCGCCGCACAGTGGGCGGGCGCCGACGCGCTCTGCGTGCAGGGCATCGAGGCGGGCGGCCACCAGGGCACCCACCGCGACGTCCCCGAGGCCGACGGCGGCGGTATCGGGCTGCTCTCCCTGATCGCGCAGGTACGCGAGACCGTACAGCTGCCGCTCATCGCCACCGGCGGCCTGATGCGCGGCGCGCAGCTCGCCGGAGCCCTGGCGGCCGGCGCCGACGCGGCCCAGCTCGGCACCGCGTTCCTGGCCTGCCCGGAGTCCGGCGCGCACCCCCTGCACAAACAGGCCCTGACCAACCCGCTGTTCGTCCGCACCGAACTCACCCGCGCCTTCACCGGCCGCCCCGCCCGCGGCCTGGTCAACCGCTTCCTGCGGGAACACGGCCCCTACGCCCCGGCCGCGTACCCCCAGATACACCACCTGACCAGCGGCCTCCGCAAGACCGCCGCCCGCACCGGCGACGCGCAGGGCATGGCGCTGTGGGCCGGGCAGGGCCACCGCATGGCCCGCGAACTCCCGGCCGGCCGCCTCGTCGAGGTGCTGGCGTCCGAACTCGCGGCCGCCAAGGGGACCTTGACCGAAGGGAACGCGTCATGACGGCGCCGGTGTTCGTGGTGGACCAGGTGCCGGACGGGCCCGAATTCGTCCTGGACGGCCCCGAGGGGCGGCACGCCGTCTCGGTGAAGCGGCTGCGCCCCGGCGAGCACGTCGTCCTCACCGACGGCAGGGGCCGCTGGACCGAGGGCGTGGTGCGGGCCGCCGAAGGCAAGGACCGGCTCGTCGTGGCGGACCTGAGCGCCGCCGCCGACGAGCCCGAGCCCGCCCCCCGGATCACCGTCGTCCAGGCGCTCCCCAAGGGCGACCGCGGGGAACTCGCCGTGGAGACCATGACGGAGACCGGGGTCGACGCGATCGTGCCGTGGTCGGCGTCCCGCTGCATCACCCAGTGGAAGGGCGACCGCGGCCTGAAGGCGCTCGGCAAGTGGCGGGCCACCGCACGCGAGTCGGGCAAGCAGTCGCGTCGAGTGCGCTTCCCGGACGTCGCGGACGCCGCGACCACCAAGCAGGTCGCGGCGCTCCTCGCGCGGGCCGACCTCGCCGCCGTCCTGCACGAGGACCGCGACTGCGCCAGCGAGCCGCTGGCCACCGCCGAACTCCCCGCCTCCGGCGACATCGTGCTCGTGGTCGGACCTGAAGGAGGCGTGTCCCCCGAGGAGTTGGCGCTGTTCGCCGAGGCCGGGGCGCGACCGTACCGGCTGGGCCGCAGTGTCCTGCGCACCTCGACGGCGGGCACCGCGGCGACCGCACTCCTCCTGGGCCGCACCGGCCGCTGGGCGTAACCCGGTCGGCGACCACGCACGCGACGCGCGAGCGGCGACGCGCGAGCGGCGACGCGCGAAGCGAGCGAAACCACTGGCCGCCGCGCACGCCCGCTGCCTAGGGTGACCTCGTGACGCACCCTGCCTACCTCCGGTTTCCGCATATCCAGGGCGACTTGATCGCCTTCACCGCCGAAGACGACGTCTGGGTCGCGCCGCTCGGCGGCGGCCGGGCCTGGCGCGTCAGCGCCGACAACACCCCCGTGAACCACCCCAGGATCTCCCCGGACGGCACCCAGGTCGCCTGGACGTCGACCCGCGACGGCGCCCCCGAGGTCCACCTCGCGCCCGTCGACGGCGGCCCCGCCGAGCGGCTCACGCACTGGGGCAGCTGGAAGACCTCCGTACGCGGCTGGACCCGAGACGGCGAGGTGCTCGCCCTCACCACCCACGGGCAGGCCTCGCTGCGCCGCAGCTGGGCCCGCGCCGTCCCGCTGGACGGCGGACCCGCGGCCACCCTCCCGTACGGCCCGGTGGGCGGCGTGGCCCACGGGCCCGACGACCGGGTCCTCCTGCTGTCCGCCCCCATGGGGCGTGAGGCGGCCTACTGGAAGCGCTACCGCGGCGGCACCGCGGGCAAGCTCTGGACCGGCACAATCGGCACGACCGGCACGACCGGCGCAACCGGCGGGGACTTCACCCGGATACACGAAGACCTGGACGGGAACATCGAATACCCCCTGTGGGTCGCCGAGGGGGCCGCGGGCGGACGGATCGCGTTCCTCTCCGACCACGAGGGCGTCGGCGCCGTCTACTCGTCCCTGCCCGACGGCGCCGACCTGCGCCGCCACACCCCGGTCGACGGCTTCTACGCCCGGCACGCCGCCACCGACGGCACCCGCGTCGTCTACGCCTCCGCCGGTGAACTCTGGCTCCTGGACGACCTCGACGGCAGCGAACCCCGCCGCCTCGACCTCCGGCTCGGCGGCCAGCGCACCGACCTCCAGCCCCACCCCGTACGGCCCGCACGGCACCTCTCGGGCGCCGCCATGGACCACACCGGACGCGGCAGCGCCGTCTCCGTACGCGGCGGCGTCCACTGGGTCACCCACCGCGAGGGCCCCGCCCGCGTCCTCGCCGCCGAACCCGGCGTACGCGCCCGGCTGCCCCGCACCTTCCGCGTCGACGGCGACGAACACGTGGTGTGGGTGACGGACGCCGACGGCGAAGACGCCCTGGAGTTCGCCCCCGCCGCCGGCGTCGCCCCCGGCGCGTCCGTGCGCCGGGTCGCCGCCGGACAGCTCGGCCGCGTCCTGTCCCTGGCCGTCGCCCCGGACGGCAGCCGCGCCGCCGTCGCCGCGCACGACGGCCGCGTCCTGCTCGTCGAGCGCGAGACCGGCGACGTACGCGAAGTCGACCGCAGCGAACACGGCGACGCCACCGGCCTGGTCTTCTCGCCCGACTCCGCCTGGCTCGCCTGGTCGCACCCCGGACCCGACCCGCTGCGCCAGCTCAAACTCGCCAACGCCGCCGACCTGACCGTCACCGAGGCCACCCCGCTGCGCTTCTGCGACTTCTCGCCCGCCTTCACCCTGGACGGCAAACACCTCGCGTTCCTGTCGGCGCGCTCCTTCGACCCCGTCTACGACGAGCACGTCTTCGACCTGGCCTTCGTCGGCGGCAGCCGCCCGCACCTGATCACCCTGGCCGCCACCACCCCCTCGCCGTTCGGACCACAGCGCCACGGCCGCCCCTTCGACGCCTCCGACAAGAGCGGCGATCAAGCCGACGACGACACCCCGGCCACCCGCATCGACCGCGACGGACTGGCCGACCGCATCGTCCCGTTCCCCGTCGAAGCCGCCCGCTACACCTCGCTCCGGGCCGCCAAGGACGGCCTGCTGTGGCTGAGCCACCCGGTGCGCGGCGCACTCGGCGTCTCCCGCGCCACACCCGACGACCCCGGCCCCAACACCGTGCTCGAACGGTACGACCTGGCCCAGCGGAAGGCCGAGGAGATCGCCCCGGACGCCGACGACTTCTCCGTCAGCGGCGACGGCAAGCGCGTCCTGCTGCACACCGACGGCAAGGTCAGGGTGGTGCCCAGCGACCGCCGAGCGTCCGGCGACGACGACAGCGACGGCACCGTCACCGTCGACCTCTCCCGCATCCGGCAGGTCGTCGACCCCGCCGCCGAATGGCGTCAGATGTACGAGGAGAACGGCCGCATCATGCGCGACCACTTCTGGCGTCAGGACATGAGCGGCACCGACTGGACCGGCGTACTGGATCGCTACCGCCCCGTGCTCGACCGCGTCGCCACCCACGACGACCTGGTCGACCTGCTGTACGAGGTACACGGCGAACTGGGCACCTCACACGCCTATGTGATCCCCGCCGGCGGCGCGGGCGGCACGGCCCGCACCCGACAGGGCCTGCTCGGCGCCGACCTGTCCCGTCATGAGGACGGCCTGTGGCGGCTCGACCGCATCCTGCCGTCCGAGACCTCCGACCCGCACGCCCACTCGCCGCTGGCCGCGCCCGGCGTCGCGGTACGCGCCGGGGACGCCGTACTCGCCGTGGACGGCCGCCCGGTCGACCCGGTCACCGGCCCCGGACCCCTCCTGGTCGGCGCTGCGGGCAAGCCCGTCGAGCTGACCATCTCACCGTCCGGCGGCGGCGAGGTACGGCACGCCGTCGTCGTCCCGCTCGACGACGAGGAGCCGCTGCGCTACCACGCCTGGGTCGCCGACCGGCGCGCCTACGTCCACCAGATCTCCGACGGCCGCCTCGGCTATCTGCACATCCCCGACATGCAGGCGCCCGGCTGGGCCCAGATCCACCGGGACCTGCGCGTCGAGGTCGCCAAGGAAGGCCTCATCGTCGACGTACGCGAGAACCGCGGCGGCCACACCTCGCAGCTGGTCGTCGAGAAACTGGCCCGCCGCATCGTCGGCTGGGACCTGCCGCGCGGCATGGCGCCCTCCAGCTATCCGGCGGACGCGCCGCGCGGCCCGGTCGTCGCGGTCGCCAACGAGTTCTCCGGATCCGACGGCGACATCGTCAACGCGGCCATCAAGGCGCTCGGCATCGGCCCGGTCGTCGGCACCCGCACCTGGGGCGGCGTCGTCGGCATAGACAGCCGCTACCACCTGGTCGACGGCACCCTCGTCACCCAGCCCAAGTACGCGATCTGGCTGGAGGGCTACGGCTGGGGCGTCGAGAACCACGGCGTCGACCCGGACGTCGAGGTCGTCATGACCCCCCAGGACCATGTGGCCGGACGCGACCCCCAACTCGACGAGGCGGTCCGGATGGCGCTCGCCGTCCTCACCGAGAACCCGGCGAAGTCCCCGCCCAGCCTGCCCGAACTGGACTGACCGCCGGGCGCGTTCGCGGCGGGCGGGGTGGGTGCGGACGCCGTGCTCACCCCGCCACCGGATACAGCGCCCCCCGCCGCCCCTCCGGCGGGGCGAGCCATTCCACCTTCCGCGCCGTGTCGGTGCGCGGCTGCGGCGCGTGCAGCACGATCTGGCCCTGGACGCGGCGATCGTCCTGGCCGCGGCGGCGGCCGCGGCGTCGGTGGCGGTGGGCCTGCGAGGGCGCGGCGCGACGCGTGCGTAGGCGGGCGTGTAGGCGGGCGCGCGTGAGCGGGCGTCAGCCCCGGTCGAGCCGCAGCCGCTCCGACCTCGGCAGCCCTGCCACCACCAGATCGTAGGAGTCCTCGATGAGCTCCCGGACCATACGGGCCGGGAGCTCGGACACCGTCACCGTGTTCCAGTGCCGCTTGTTCAGGTGGTACCCCGGAACGATCGCGGGGTACTGGGCGCGCAGCCGGACCGCGTTCTCCGGCTCGCACTTGAGGGAGACCGTCAACGGCCGCCCGTCCAGCGCACTCAGCGCGAACATCTTGCCGCACACCTTGAAGACCGACGCCTCGGGCGTGAACGGGAACTCCTCCACCGCCGCGTTGAACGACAGACAGAACGCCTTGAGCTGCTCCGGTGTCACGCCTCGTCCTCCCCGGCCGCCGCCGAGTCGGCCGGCTCCACCAGCACGGTCATGATCTTGTTGCGGCGTCCGGCGGCGGCCTCCGCGGTCAGCCGCAGGGCCCGGCCGTCCGGCAGGTCGACCACGGTCGTGGCGCCCGCGATCGGCACCCGGCCCAGGGCCTTCGCCAGCAGCCCGCCGATCGTCTCCACATCCTCGTCGTCGAACGCCTCGACGCCGTACAGCTCACCGAGGTCCCCGATGTCGAGCCGCGAGGTCACCCGCAGCCGACCGCCCCCGAGCTCCTCGACCGGCGGCAGCTCACGGTCGTACTCGTCCGTGATCTCCCCGACGATCTCCTCCAGGATGTCCTCGATGGTGACGATCCCCGCGGTGCCGCCGTACTCGTCGATCACCACGGCCACGTGGTTGCGCTCCTGCTGCATCTCGCGCAGCAGGCCGCCCGCGTTCTTGGTGTCCGGCACGAAGGCCGCGGGCCGCATCACCGTGGAGACCAGTTCGGACTCGGACTCGCGGTTGATATGCGTCCGGCGGGCCAGGTCCTTCAGATACACGATGCCGACGACGTCGTCCTCGCTCTCGCCGGTGACCGGGATACGCGAGAAACCGGACCTGAGGGCGAGGGTGAGCGCCTGCCGGATCGTCTTGTAGCGCTCGATCGCGATCAGATCGGTGCGCGGCACCATCACCTCGCGCACCAGCGTGTCACCCAGCTCGAACACCGAGTGCACCATACGGCGCTCCTCGTCCTCGATCAGCGACTCCTGCTCCGCCAGGTCGACCATCGCCCGCAGCTCCGCCTCGGACGCGAACGGCCCCCGGCGGAAGCCCTTGCCGGGAGTGAGGGCGTTGCCGATGAGGATGAGCAGGGCCGGGACCGGGCCCATCACCCGAGCCAGCGGCAGCAGCACATACGCCGCGGCCGTGGCCGTGTTCAGCGGATGCTGGCGGCCGATCGTCCGTGGCGACACCCCCACCGCGACATACGACACCAGGACCATCACGGCGATCGCCACGGTCAGCGCCTGCCAGGTCTCGTCGAAACCCCGCAGACAGACATAGGTGACCAGGACCGCGGCCGCCATCTCGCAGCCGACCCGCGCCAGCAGCGCCACGTTCAGATAGCGGGTCGGGTCGGCCGCGACCTGCGCCAGCTTCGCGCTGCCGCGCCGCCCCGAGCGCACCGCCTCCTCGGCCCGGAAACTGGAGACCCGCGCCAGGCCCGCCTCCGCGCAGGAGGCGAGCCAGGCGACGACGACCAGCAGGACCGCGCCGAATACCAGTTGGGCGGTCACGACACGGTCGGGGCCGGGGACGGCCCGGTGATCCCCTGCTCCTGCCGCCATCCGTCGACGATCGCCGACTGAAGGCCGAACATCTCGGCCTTCTCGTCCGGCTCCTCATGGTCGTACCCGAGCAGGTGCAGTACCCCGTGGACGGTCAGCAGTTGCAGCTCCTCGTCCATGGAGTGCCCCGTCGGGGCCTCGCGGCCCTGCCGCTCGGCGACCTCCGGGCACAGCACGATGTCGCCGAGCAGCCCCTGCGGGGGCTCCTCGTCGTCCTTCAGCGGCGGACGCAGCTCGTCCATCGGGAAGGACATCACATCCGTGGGGCCCGGCAGGTCCATCCACTGGATGTGCAGCTGCTCCATCGCCTCGGCGTCCACCACGATCACCGAGAGCTCGGAGAGCGGGTGGATGCGCATCCGCGCCAGGGCGTAGCGCGCGACGTCGAGGATCGCCTGCTCGTCGACCTCGGTGCCGGATTCGTTGTTGACGTCGATCGACATGGTGCTTGCTGGTCTACTTCCGCTTGTGCGAGCCGTTCTCGGTGCCCTGCTCGCTGTCATACTTCTCGTACGCGTCGACAATACGGCCCACCAGCTTGTGCCGGACGACGTCGTGCGAGGTGAGCTGCGAGAAGTGCACGTCCTCCACACCCTCCAGGATGGCCCGCACCTGCCGCAGCCCGCTCTTGGTGCCGCCCGGCAGGTCGACCTGGGTGACGTCGCCCGTGATGACGATCTTCGAGTCGAATCCGAGCCGCGTCAGGAACATCTTCATCTGCTCGGGGCTGGTGTTCTGCGCCTCGTCCAGAATGATGAACGCGTCATTGAGGGTGTTGTGCGTCAGCAGGTAGTCCTGTGTGACGTACAGCGAGTCCTCGGCCGCGACCTGGATGCAGACCGTCTCCTCGCGCCCTGCGGGCTCGATGCTGTCGATGAAGCGCATCGGGCGACCACCACCTCCGGCGGCGTGGTACTTCTCGCGCTTGCGGGTGAGGCGGAAGGGCTCTACGCCTTCGGGGAGGCGGATGTCGATGCGATGCGCGTCGCGGCGGTGGTGCACGTCCCGGCCGTTGACCCGGCCAGGCTTCCGGCCCTCAGCAGCTCGGTGGCTCGTATACGCGATGCCGCCCAGTGACTGGACGAGTGCGATGACGTCGTCCCGGAGCAAGATCGACGTGGTCGAGAACTGGACTCGGCAGGTGCGATCCTTCTGCGTAACCGGGCCGCCGTCAGAGTCAAGCAGGCCTTGGAGTACCGAGAGGCGGACCTCGGGTGAATTGTACAGGTAATCGTCGGGGACGAACTTCGAGCAAGACCTGGTTCCCATCAGATCCAGGCTTCGCAGCACCCTGGTGACCGGGTTCACCACCGCGACTGATCCTGGGGCCTCGCCTGGCGCTGGCACGCGGTTGAGGAAGTAGTCATACCCACCCCGGTGGCGTACCGAGACTCCCGGAAGTGTGGCTTCCAGCGCCTTGGCCAACTCCGGGTCGTCCGTTGAGAAGGAGGGCGTGGTGGAGCCGGTCAGGCAACCGTCGCCGAGCAGCAGACCCAGCGCATACGGGTCCATGGGGACCTCGCGCTCCGGGAAGCGGACCGGCGCTGTAAGCAGCGGTAGCTCGTACCGGTGATAGTGCGCCGCCCGCAGGTTGCCGATCATCTCCTGGGTCTCCAGGACCCGCCACGGCTTGTCACGGCGCTTGTCGTCGCGCGTCCTGACCGTCCACAGGTGCTCGCCACAGCACAGGGTCCAGGAACCGTCCTGGGAGGACACCCGGTAGATGTCTCTCTCGCCCTGCGGGTAGACGCCCAGCACCGGGGTCGGCTCGCCGTTCGAGCCGATGACCAGGTCGCCGACCTGGAGGTCACCGATGGGGTGCCAGCCGACCGGGGTCAGGACGTTCGTGAAGCGCGGGTGCGCACGTCCCCTCATGTACGCCAGCGGCGCTACCTCGATGGTCCCCGCCGCCATCAGCCGCGGAATCGAGTCCGGGTCCAGCATGTCGTGCAGGGCGTCGTACAGCGGGCGCAGGTACGGGTCGATCTTCTCGTACAGGGTGCCGGGCAGGAAGCCGAGTCGCTCGCCCGCCTCGACCGCGGGGCGGGTCAGGATGATGCGGTTGACCTGCTTGGACTGGAGGGCCTGGACCGCCTTGGCCATCGCCAGGTAGGTCTTGCCCGTACCGGCCGGGCCGATGCCGAAGACGACCGTGTGCTGGTCGATGGCGTCGACGTACCGCTTCTGGTTGAGCGTCTTGGGGCGGATGGTGCGGCCGCGGGACGAGAGGATGTTCTGGGTGAGTACCTCGGCGGGGGTCTCTTCCGCGCCTTCGCCGTTCTCGCTCGCCCTGAGCATGGCGATCGAGCGTTCCACCGCGTCCTCCGTCATCGGCTGTCCGGTGCGGAGCACCAGCATCATCTCGTCGAACAAGCGCTGGAGGAGTACGACTTCGGTCGCCTCGCCCACCGCGCTGATCTCATTGCCCCGGACATGGATATCGACCGCGGGGAAGGCCTGCTCGATCACACGCAGCAACACGTCCCCGGAGCCCAGTACGGTCACCATGGGGTGCTTGGCCGGGACGGTGAAGTGGGCGCGTGACTGCCCCTGCGCTGGGTTGTTCGCCCCGTTGTTCCGGGTTGTGGGTGTCTGAGTCATGGGCTGGCCCTGGGCCTGCTCATCCTCCTCGGTGCGGGGTTCTGCCGCTCGACAGCCTTGCACTGCCAAGGGTACGACGCCCCGCTGACATCACCGAGGGGTTTTCCGGGCCGCCCTGGAGCGGCCCCTTCCGCCGGTCCGGCGGAAGGGGCTCGCGGAATCCGCAGGCCGCGGTCAGCGTGCGGCGCGGTTGACGGCCGAGATGACCGCCTTCAGCGACGCGCGCGTGGTGTTGCCGTCGATGCCGATGCCCCACAGGACCTTCTCGCCGATGGCGCATTCGATGTAGGCGGCGGCCTGCGCGGACGCGCCCTCGCTCATCGTGTGCTCCTGGTAGTCCAGCAGGCGTACGTCGATGCCGATGGCCTGCAGCGCGTCGAAGAACGCGGAGATCGGGCCGTTGCCGGTACCGGTCAGCACGACCTCCTGGCCGTCCACGACCGCGTCGGCGGTGAGCGTGTCGATGCCGTCCTGATCGGTGGTGGTCTGGCCGGAGCGCAGCTGTACGCGGCCCCAGGCGTTGTCCGGGTTGGGCAGGTACTCGTCCTGGAACGCGGACCAGATGGCGGCCGGGGTGACCTCGCCGCCCTCGGCGTCGGTCTTGGCCTGGATCAGCTTGGAGAACTCGATCTGCATGCGGCGCGGCAGGTCCAGCTTGTGGTCGTTCTTCAGGACGTACGCGACACCGCCCTTGCCGGACTGGGAGTTGACCCGGATCACGGCCTCGTAGGAGCGGCCCACGTCCTTGGGGTCGATCGGCAGGTACGGGACCGCCCACTCGATGGCGTCGACGGTCGTGCCCGCGGCCTCGGCGCGGGCGTCCATGGACTCGAAGCCCTTCTTGATGGCGTCCTGGTGGGAGCCGGAGAAGGCGGTGTAGACCAGGTCGCCCGCGTAGGGGTGGCGCGGGTGCACCGGCATCTGGTTGCAGTACTCGGCGCTGCGGCGGATCTCGTCGATGTCGGAGAAGTCGATCTCGGGGTCGACGCCCTGGCTGAACAGGTTCATGCCCAGGGTCACCAGGTCGACGTTGCCGGTGCGCTCGCCCTGCCCGAACAGGCAGCCCTCGATCCGGTCCGCGCCCGCCATGAGGGCCAGTTCGGCCGCCGCGACCGCCGTGCCGCGGTCGTTGTGCGGGTGCACGGACAGGCACACGTACGCACGGCGGGTCAGGTTGCGGGACATCCACTCGAACCGGTCCGCGTGCGTGGACGGCGTCGAACGCTCCACGGTCGCGGGCAGGTTGAGGATGATCTCGCGGCCGGGTCCGGGCTGCCAGACGTCGCAGACGGCCTCGCAGACCTCCAGGGCGAAGTCCAGCTCGGTGTCCGTGAAGATCTCCGGCGAGTACTGGTAGCCGAAGGTGGTGCGGTCGTCCAGCAGCTTCTCGGCGTACTCCATGACCAGCCGGGTGCCGTCCACGGCGATCTGCTTGACGGCGTCCCGCGAGCCGCGGAAGACGACCTCGCGCCAGACCGGCGCGGTGGCGTTGTACAGGTGCACGGTGGCGCGCTTGGCCCCGACCAGGGACTCCACGGTGCGCTCGATCAGCTCCTCGCGGGCCTGGGTCAGCACCGAGATCGTCACGTCGTCGGGGATCGCGTCGTCCTCGATGATGGAGCGTACGAAGTCGAAGTCGGTCTGCCCGGAGGAGGGGAAGCCGACTTCGATCTCCTTGTAGCCCATGCGCACCAGCAGGTCGAACATCTCCCGCTTGCGGGCCGGTGACATCGGGTCGATCAGGGCCTGGTTGCCGTCCCGCAGGTCGGTGGACAGCCAGCGCGGGGCCTTGGTGATGCGCTGGTCGGGCCAGGTGCGGTCGGGGATGTCCACGGCGTCATAGCCGCGGTACTTGTGGATCGGCATCCCGGAGGGCCGCTGGAGGTGCGTCGCGTTGGTGATGGGCGCGCGGCGGTCGGCAGGGTTCGACATGATGCGTAGGGCTCCTCGTGAGTCCGCTGGGGAACGGCCGACGGGTGCGGTGGAACACCGCAGCACCTCACTCCGCGGGGAGGGGGTCGGCCTACGACTACAGACCCTCGCCGCGGCAGCTAAGGAGAAGCAGCCCGAAACGCATGATGCGCCGCAGCCTAGCGGAGCCGCGCGATGTGCGCTGGCGTGTATCAGTATGCGGGACTACGGGCCGGTAACGGCCTGGTCGTGGCCTGTCTCACGCGCGGGGCGCGGGAGAGTTCCCGGACGGCCGTTCTGTCACTCTATTTCGGCAATCATGGTGGCAGGTAGTGACAGCCCTGTGACCCAGTGCCACTGTGCGTGCCATGACTGTTCACTGCACCATCGTGCCTCCGCATGTCCTCGACAAGCTGTCCCAGGCCGACGATCCCGCGCTGTCCGGACCCGCCCGGCGCACCCTGGAGCGCGACGCCCAGGAGCGCACCCACCGCCGGATGACGACCGTGGTCGGCTCGCCCGGCGCGGCGGGCGTGGTGCGGGCGGGCACCGGAGAGCGGCGGCCGTGCCGCACGATCCACGACGCCCGGAACAAGACGGAGCTGCCGGGCCGCAAGGTGCGCTCCGAGGGCGGCAAGCCCGGCAAGGACGCCACCGTCAACCGCGCGTACGCCGGTCTCGGCGCGACGTTCGAGCTGTTCCTGAAGGCCTACCAGTGCGACTCGATCGACGGCGGGGGCCTGCCGCTGATCGCGACCGTGCACTACGGCGTGGACTACGCCAACGCCTTCTGGAACGGCGAGCAGATGGTGTTCGGCGACGGCGACCGGGAGGTGTTCCTGGACTTCACCATCCCGGTCGACGTGATCGGCCACGAACTGACCCACGGCGTGACCCAGTACACCGCCAACCTCGCTTACTTCGGGCAGTCGGGCGCGCTGAACGAGTCCGTGTCCGACGTCTTCGGCTCGCTGATCAAGCAGTACACGCTCGGTCAGAGCGCGCAGGACGCGGACTGGCTGATCGGGGCCGGGCTGCTCGCCGAGCGGATCAACGGCAAGGCGCTGCGGTCCATGAAGGAGCCGGGCTCGGCCTACGACGATCCGCTGCTCGGCACGGACCCGCAGCCCGCGACCATGGACGACTACGTCCACACCGGCCGCGACAACGGCGGCGTGCACATCAACTCCGGCATCCCCAACCACGCCTTCTATCTGGTCGCCCGCGCGCTCGGCGGCTACGCCTGGGAGCGCGCGGGCCAGATCTGGTACGACGTGCTGTCCGGCGGCGTCCTGGAGGTCGACGCGGACTTCGAGGACTTCGCCAAGGCGTCCGTGGCCGCGGCGTGCGCCCGCTACGGCGAGGGCGAGGAGCAGCAGGCCGTACTCAAGGCGTGGTCGCGGGTCGGGGTGGCTACCGCCTGAGCCGGGCGGGCGGTAGACAGGGGTGATGCGTATCGATGTGTGCCGCACGGGTGGGTTCGCCGGTATCGACCGCCGCGCCGGAGTGGACACGGCGGGCCGCCCCGACGCGGCCCGCTGGCACGCCCTGGCCGAGCGGGCGTTGGCCGCGGCCGACGACACACCGCCCGTAGGGGTGCCGGACGGCTTCGGCTACCAGATCACCGTGGACGGCCGCACGGTCTACTGCGCGGACCCGCACCTCACCGAGGCGCAGCGCGAGCTGATCTCCCGAGTCCTGCGGGAGGGCGCGTGACTCAGAATCCCAGCTTGCGCAGTTGCTTCGGGTCGCGCTGCCAGTCCTTGGCGACCTTGACGTGCAGGTCCAGGAAGACCGGGGTGCCGAGCAGCGCCTCGATGTGCTTGCGGGACTTGGTGCCGACGTCCTTCAGACGCCTGCCCTTGGGGCCGATGATGATGCCCTTCTGGCTGGACCGCTCGATGTAGAGGTTCGCGTGGATGTCGAGCATCGGCTTGTCCGCCGGGCGGTCCGGGCGCGGCAGCATCTCCTCGACGACGACCGCGATGGAGTGCGGCAGCTCGTCCCGTACGCCCTCCAGGGCCGCCTCGCGGATCAGCTCGGCCACCATGACCTGCTCGGGCTCGTCCGTGAGGTCGCCCTCCGGGTAGAGCGGCGGGCTCTCCGGCAGCAGCGGCACGATCAGCTCGGCCAGCAGTTCCACCTGCTCGTCGCCGACCGCCGACACCGGGACGATCTCGGCCCACTCGAAGCCGAGCTCCTTGCCGAGCTGGTCGATCGCGACCAGCTGCTCGGCGAGCGTCTTGCTGTCGACCAGGTCGGTCTTGGTGACGATCGCGATCTTCGGGGACTTGCGGATGCCCGCGAGCTCCTTGGCGATGAAGCGGTCGCCGGGGCCGATCTTCTCGTTCGCCGGGAGGCAGAAGCCGATCACGTCGACCTCGGCCCAGGTGGTGCGGACGACGTCGTTGAGCCGCTCGCCCAGCAGGGTGCGCGGCTTGTGCAGACCGGGGGTGTCGACCAGCACCAGCTGGGCGTCCTCGCGGTGCACGATGCCCCGCACGGTGTGCCGGGTGGTCTGCGGCCGGTTCGACGTGATGGCGACCTTCGTGCCCACGAGGGCGTTGGTCAGGGTCGACTTGCCCGCGTTCGGCCGTCCGACGAAGCACGCGAAACCCGCGCGGTGCTCGTTCGCCTGCGGCTCGGGCCGGGTCGGGGAAGGTGCGCTCATGCGATCCATTGTCCCCGATCCGGGCCGCCCCGCCGACCAGGGTCCCGCCGGGCCCGCGCCCGCCGAGCAGGGCCCGGCGCGCTCAGCCCGCCGTCACGGTCTGGCGGACGGTTCCGTCGGGCGCGGCGAGGAGGACCGGGGTGTCCGCGCCGCCCAGGTCGCGCACCGCGGCGCGGTCCTCGTCCGCCACGGCATCGGCGGCGGAGACCACGGCCGCGGCCTCCAGCGAGGTCGCGCCGCTCGCCACCGCCATCGCGACCGCCGTCCGCAGCGCGCTCAGCTTCAGCGAGTCCAGGTCCACGCTGCCCGCCACATACGTACGCCCGGTCTCGTCCCGTACGGCCGCGCCTTCCGGCACGCCGTTGCGGGCCCGTGCGGAGCGGGCGAGGGTGACGATCTTCTGGTCCTCGGGGTCAAGCGGGGTGCTCTCGGTCATGCCCCGAGCATACGGATCACTCACCGGCCGCCGGGCGAGCACCCCACCACCGGATACCATGCGGCCTGAACCGCTCGACGCAAGTGATCGACCCAGCCGAGGGAGGCCACGCACATGGCCGGTGAGCCGCAGCCGGACTGCCTGTTCTGCAAGATCGTCGCGGGAGAGGTGCCGGCGACCGTCGTCCGGGAGACCGAGACGACCCTCGCCTTCCGGGACATCAACCCCCAGGCGCCGATCCATGTGCTGGTCATCCCCAAGGCGCACTACCCGGACGCGGCCGCGCTCGCCGCCGCCGAGCCGCCGCTCGCCGCCGACATACTGCGCGAGACGGGCGAGGTCGCCGCCGACGAGAAGATGGACAGCTACCGGGTGGTGTGCAACACCGGTTCGGGCGCGGGCCAGACCGTGTTCCACGCGCACGCCCACGTCCTGGGCGGCCGCGGGATGCAGTGGCCTCCGGGGTAACACGCCTTGTCGACACGTGAACTGGTGGTACTCGGCACCGCCAGCCAGGTCCCGACCCGGCACCGCAACCACAACGGCTATCTGCTGCGCTGGGACGGCGAGGGCATCCTCTTCGACCCCGGCGAGGGCACCCAGCGCCAGATGCTGCGCGCCGGGGTCGCCGCGCACGACGTCAACCGGATCTGTGTCACGCACTTCCACGGCGACCACTCGCTGGGCCTCGCCGGAGTGATCCAGCGGATCAACCTGGATCGGGTGCCGCACGAGGTCACCGCCCACTACCCGGCCAGCGGGCAGCGCTTCTTCGACCGCCTGCGGTACGCCACCGCCTACCGCGAGACGGCCGTGCTCAGCCAGGCCCCGGTCGCCGCCGACGGGGTGCTCGCGTCGACCGCCTCGTACACCCTGAGCGCGCACCGGCTGTCCCACCCGGTCGAGTCGTACGGCTACCGGCTCAGCGCGCCCGACGGGCGGCGGATGCTGCCCGAACTGCTCGCCCGGCACGGCATCCAGGGCCCGGACGTGGGCCGCCTCCAGCGCGACGGCGTGCTGAACGGCGTCACGCTCGACCAGGTCAGCGAGGCCAGGCGCGGCCAGCGGTTCGCGTTCGTGATGGACACCCGGCTGTGCGACGGCGTGTACGCGCTCGCCGACGGCTGCGACCTCCTGGTCATCGAGTCGACGTTTCTGGACCAGGACGCCCGGCTCGCCGCCGACCACGGCCATCTGACGGCCGGACAGGCGGCGGACGCGGCCCGGACCGCGGGCGTACGGCACCTGGTGCTGACGCACTTCTCGCAGCGCTACCCCGACCCCGCCGCGTTCGAGCGGCAGGCGCGCGCGGCCGGGTTCGACGGCGAGCTCACCGTCGCCTCCGACCTGCTGCGCGTCCCTCTGCCCAAGCGCGACTGAGCACGGGTGCGGCGGGTGCGGCGGGTCAGTCCGCCGCGCGGTCGAGGATGCGGGCCGCCACCGCCGGGGAGTCGACCAGCGGGTGCAGGGCCAGGGCCCGCAGCGCCGCGTCGCGCTCCTTGAACAGGGCCGCGTCGATCGCGGCCCGCTCGACCGCCTTGAGTTGCAGCATCAGCCCCAGCTCGGCCGCGCCCAGCGGGGCGCAGGGCAGCGGGCGGGCCCCGGCGGAGTCCACCTCGCAGACCGTCTCGACGATCGCGTCGGCGGGCAGCGCGGGGACTGTCGTGCCGTTGCGTACGTTGAGGATCAGGCGGGACGGCGTGCCCGTGGTCGGCGTATCCGTGGCCGGTGTGCCGGTGGTCGGCGTGCCCGTGGACAGCGCCCGCATCAGGGCGAGCGCCACCCGGTCGTAACCGCCGCCGTCCAGGTCGCAGCTGTCGCGCCGCCAACCCCCCGTGGCCGCGCGGCTGTCGGCCATATAGGTCTCCTCGCGCTCCAGGCGGGTCCGCTCCCACAGCTCGGCGGCCCGCGCGGGGTCGGCCGCGGCGGCGGCGAAGAAGTCGCCCTGCTGGTGGGCGAGGAACTCGCCGCGCGTCTCGTCGGCGGACGCCACCGACCGGAGCGTCTCCCGGCGGAAGTAGTAGTAGTGCAGATACTCGTTCGGGAGCGCGCCGAGCGCCCGCAGCCACTGAGCGCCGAACAGCTTGCCCTCCTCGAAGGACCCCAGGGCCGCGGAGTCCGCGAGCAGTCCGGGCAGCAGGTCCCGGCCGCCGTGCTCCAGGGTCCGCAGCCAGCCGAGGTGGTTGAGCCCCACATAGTCGTACGTCACCGCGTCCGGGTCGGCGCCCGCGGCGCGCGCCGCCCGGCGCACCAGGCCCACCGGCGAGTCGCAGATGCCGATGACCCGCTCGCCCAGCACCGAGGCCATCGCCTCGGTCACCATCCCGGCCGGGTTGGTGAAGTTGATGACCCAGGCGTCCGGGGCCAGCGCCGCGACGCGCTCGGCGATGCGCAGGGCCACCGGGATGGTGCGCAGCCCGTAGAGCACACCGCCCGCGCCGACGGTCTCCTGGCCGAGTACGCCCTCGGCCAGCGGGATCCGCTCGTCGCGCACCCGGCCCGCCGTGCCGCCGACGCGGATCGCGGAGAACACGAAGTCCGCGCCGCGCAGGGCGTCGTCGAGGTCCGCGGCGACCCGCACGGCCGGTCCTTCGGGCAGCGCGTCGAGCACCGCCCGGATCACGCCGACCCGCGCCGGGTCCGTGTCGTACAGCGTCAGCTCGGAGATCCCGGAACCCGCCAGCGCCCGGTACACCAGCGGCACCCGGAATCCTCCGCCGCCAAGAATCGTCAGCCTCATGCCGCGGAACGTACCCCAGGAGAGGCCGCCGGGGATGTCAGTCCCATAGGGCACACTGGCCAGACCAGAACCGAACGAGAGTCGCGGGACGGACCGGAGCGGACGGACAGGGACCGGACGGACAGGGAGCGGAGCGGACGGTGAGCACACACCACTCAGGGCGACCGGAGCGAAGGTCCTGTCTCGACCCGCTGAGCGGGTCGCGCGGCCCGGACGACCCCGCCTGGGACGTCTACCTCACCGGCACGGTCTTCCTGGACATCATCTTCACCGGCCTGGACAGCGCGCCGGTGCGGGGCACCGAGTCCTGGGCCCGCGGCATGGGGTCGAGCCCCGGCGGCGTCGCCAACATGGCGACCGCGCTGGCCCGGCTCGGGCTGCGCACCTCGCTGGCCGCGGCGTTCGGCGACGACCACTACGGCGAGTACTGCTGGGACGCCCTGGCCCAGGGCGAGGGCATCGACCTGGAGCTGTCCCGCACCGTGCCCGGCTGGCACTCCCCGGTCACGGTCTCGATGGCGTACGAGGGCGAGCGCACGATGGTCTCGCACGGCCACGAGCCGCCGCCGGTCGCGACGGCCCCGCAGTGCCCGCCCCGCGCGCGGGGCGCGGTGGCCTGCCTGACGCCCGGCGCGCCGGACGCGTGGATCGCCCAGGCCGCCCGCAAGGGGACCAGGATCTTCGCGGACGTCGGCTGGGACGAGAGCGGCCGCTGGGACCTGGCGGGCCTGCCCGACCTGGCGCACTGCGAGGCCTTCTTGCCCAACGCCCAGGAGGCCATGCGCTACACCGGCACGGACTGCCCGCGGGCCGCCGCGCGAGCGCTCACCGCGCACGTTCCGGTGGCGGTGGTCACGCTCGGCGCGGAGGGGGCGTACGCGGTGGACGGGCGGACCGGCGAGACCGCCGACGTCCCCGCGATCGCGGTCGAGGCGATGGACCCGACCGGTGCGGGGGACGTCTTCGTCGCGGGGTTCGTGACCGGCTCGCTCGCGGGCTGGCCGCTGGCCGACCGGCTGGCCTTCGCCGGGCTGACCGCCGCGCTGTCCGTCCAGGAGTTCGGCGGCTCGCTCTCCGCGCCCGGCTGGGCGGAGATCGCCGCGTGGTGGCGGCATGTCCAGTCGTACGACGACCAGGAGCCCGCCGCGCTGCGCCGGTACGCCTTCCTGGACGCCCTGCTTCCCGAGGTCGGCCAGGCCTGGCCGCTGCGGCGCGCGGTCCCGACGATCGGCTTCGGCCGCTTGGCGTGAGGCGTTGTCGCCACGTCCTCGTGCGGCAGGTCTCGGCCATCTGCTGCGCAAGGTGCTGACGGCACCTCACTCATGTGGCTAACATCACGCCAGCACGGCAACGTTGCCGAAGCGTTACGGGAGGTGTGGCGTGCTGCCAGTGAGGGGACTGACCGGCTGGAAACCGTACGTCTGGGGCACGCGCATCGCCTGGACGACCGTGGGCGACGGCGAGTTCTTCTGCCCTGGATGCGGCGGTGACCGCAACTACCGCCGCCGCACGGGCCGTCGCCGTCTCGTCCTGCTGGGCGTTCCGCTGCTGGTCCGCGGCAGCGCCGGGCCCGTCGTGGAATGCGCCGCCTGCCAGGGGCATTTCGACACCGACGTCCTGGACCATCCGACCAGTACCCGCTTCTCGGCGATGCTCAGGGACGCCGTGCACACCGTCGCTCTCGCCGTCCTCGCGGCGGGCGGCGCCACCTCGCGCACGGTACTCGCGTCCGCGGTCAGCACGGTCCGCTCCGCCGGGTACGACGACTGCACCGAGGACCAGCTGACCACCCTGATCGAGGCGCTCGCCGCCGACACCGGGCGGATCACCGGCCCCAGCGCGGGACCGGCGGCGCTCACCCTCGCCATCGAGCTGCACGAGGCGCTGGACCCGCTGGCCCCGCATCTCGCCCCGGAGGGCCGGGCGTCGATCCTCGGCCAGGCCGCGCGCATCGCCTTGGCCGACGGCCCGTACACGGCGGCCGAGCGCGAGGTGCTGGCCACGGTGGGCGGGGCGCTGCGCCTCGGCCGGGACGAGGTGTCCCGCGTACTGGCGTCCGGGCGCACACCGTCCTGAGCGGGGTCGCCGAAGGCATGGCCCCGGTCGACCTGTGCACGCGATCGCCGGGCAGACCCGGAGAGCGGGTCTGCCCGGCGACGGGGTGCGGCGACACCCAGGCGACGCCTGGGGCGGCGGTCAGCAGCCGATGAGGCGGGCCGCCAGGTAGGACTCGATCTGGTCGAGCGAGACGCGCTCCTGCTTCATCGTGTCGCGCTCGCGCACGGTGACCGCGTTGTCGTCCAGGGTGTCGAAGTCGACCGTGACGCAGAACGGCGTGCCGATCTCGTCCTGGCGGCGGTAGCGGCGGCCGATCGCGCCCGCGTCGTCGAACTCGATGTTCCAGTGCTGGCGCAGCGCGGTCGCCAGGCCCTTGGCCTTCGGGGACAGGTCGGGGTTGCGGGACAGCGGCAGCACCGCGACCTTGACCGGCGACAGCCGCGGGTCGAGGCGCAGCACGGTGCGCTTCTCCAGCTTGCCCTTGGCGTTGGGGGCCTCGTCCTCGATGTACGCGTCGAGCAGGAAGGCCAGCATGGAGCGGCCCAGGCCCGCCGCGGGCTCGATGACGTACGGGGTCCAGCGCTCGCCCGCCTCCTGGTCGAAGTAGGAGAGGTCCTGGCCGGAGGCCTTGGAGTGCGCGGACAGGTCGTAGTCCGTGCGGTTGGCGACGCCCTCCAGCTCGCCCCACTCGGAGCCGCCGAAGGCGAAGCGGTACTCGATGTCAGCGGTGCGCTTGGAGTAGTGCGAGAGCTTCTCGGCGGGGTGCTCGTACCACCGCATGTTCTCCTCGCGCAGGCCCAGGCCGGTGTACCAGTTCCAGCGCTGCTCCATCCAGTATTCCTGCCACTTCTCGTCCTCGCCCGGCTTGACGAAGAACTCCATCTCCATCTGCTCGAACTCGCGGGTGCGGAAGATGAAGTTGCCCGGAGTGATCTCGTTCCGGAAGGACTTGCCGATCTGGGCGATGCCGAACGGCGGCTTGCGGCGCGAAGTGGTCTGCACCTGGGTGAAGTTGGTGAAGATGCCCTGGGCGGTCTCGGGCCGCAGGTACGCGATCGAGCCGGAGTCCTGGGTCGGGCCCAGGTGGGTGGAGAGCAGGCCCGAGAACTGCTTGGGCTCGGTGAACTGGCCCTTGTTGCCGCAGTTGGGGCAGTTGACGTCGGCGAGGCCGTTCTCGGGGAGGCGCTTGTGCTTGGCCTCGTACGCCTCTTCGAGGTGGTCGGCGCGGAACCGCTTGTGGCACGCGGTGCACTCGGTGAGCGGGTCGGTGAAGGTCGCGACGTGGCCGGAGGCCTGCCAGACCTCGCTGGCCAGGATCACCGACGAGTCGAGGCCGACGACGTCCTCACGGGAGGTGACCATGTAGCGCCACCACTGGCGCTTGATGTTCTCCTTGAGCTCGACGCCCAGGGGGCCGTAGTCCCAGGCGGCGCGCTGGCCGCCGTAGATCTCACTACAGGGGAAAACGAAGCCACGGCGCTTGCTCAGGCTGACGATGGTGTCGATCTTGTCGGCGGCCACGGTGCTCTCTTCATTGCGACGGAACGGCAGCGAGGAATCAGGGTACCGGCGGCTGCACCCCCCGGATCAAATCCGTTCCTCGTATGGGCTGGTCTGACCCTTGTTGACAATCGTTTCCAAGTTAGTTGAAAATGAGTGTCATGAACGTACGCCGTCACCTCACCCGCTCCCGAATAGGGACCACCGCCGTCGCCGGGGCCGCCGCCCTCGGTCTGCTCACCCTGTCCGCCTGCGGCAGCTCGGACGCCGCGGACGGGGGCGACGGCAAGCTCGACGTCGTGGCGTCGTTCTATCCGATGCAGTTCCTGGCCGAGGAGATCGGCGGCGAGCACGTCGCCGTGAACTCCCTGACCAAGCCGGGCACCGAGCCGCACGACCTGGTGATCACCGCCAAGCAGACCGCCCAGCTCACCGAGGCGGACGTCGTGCTGTACCTCTCCGGGCTGCAGCCCGCCGTCGACGCGTCCGTCGAGCAGGCCGGGGTGAAGCACACCGTGGACGCCGCGAAGCTCACCGCGCTGGAGGACCACGGCGACGACGGCCACGGCCATGACCACGGCGAAGACGAGCACGCCGACGGCGAACATGCCGACGAGCATGCCGAAGGCGAGCACGCCGACGAGCACGCCGACGAGCACACGGACGACCACGCCGACCACGACCACGGCGGCGAGAGCGCCGACGGCGACCCCCACATCTGGCTCGACCCCGTCAAGTACGCCGAGGTCGCCCAGGGCGTCGGCAAGGCGCTGGCGAAGGCCGACCCGGACCACGCCGACGCCTACCAGACGAACACCGACAAGCTGGTCAAGAAGCTCGACGCGCTCAACACCGAGTTCCAGACCGGCCTGAAGGACACCGAGACCAAGACCTTCATCACCTCCCACAGCGCCTTCGGCTACCTCGCCGACCGCTACGGCCTCGACCAGGAGGGCATCGCGGGCCTCGACCCCGAGTCCGAGCCCAGCCCGGCCCGGATGAAGGAACTCCAGAAGACCGCCAAGGCCGAGAACGTCTCCACGGTGTTCTTCGAGACCCTCGCCAGCGACAAGATGGCCAAGACCCTCGCCGAGGACACCGGCCTGAAGACGGACGTGCTCGACCCTCTGGAGGGAATTACCGACCAGTCCCAGGGCGATGACTATTTCGAGGTCATGCGGGCCAACCTCACGGCCCTGGAGAAGGCACTCGGAGCCAAGTGACCCAGCAGCCAGCCGAAAGGTGCAGCCATGCCCACCGAGCGTGAGCCCGTCATAGCCCTGAGCGGGGCCACCGCCTCGCTCGGCTCGCGTCCCGTGCTGCGCGGCGTCGACCTCACCGTGTCCCGCGGTGAGGTGGTCGCGCTGCTCGGGGCCAACGGCTCGGGCAAGTCCACGGCCGTCCGTGCGGCCGTCGGCCAGGTCCCGCTCACCAGCGGCTCGGTCGAGCTGTTCGGGACGCCGTTGAAGCGCTACCGCGACTGGGCCCGCGTGGGCTACGTACCGCAGCGCACCACCGCCGTGTCCGGCGTCCCCGCGACGGTCCGCGAGGTCGTCTCCGCGGGCCGTCTGGCCCGTACGAGACTGCGCTGGCCGGGCCGCGCCGACCGCGCCGCCGTGCACCGTTCGCTGGAGCTGGTCGGCATGGCGGACCGCGCACGGGACTCCGTCAACGCGCTCTCCGGCGGCCAGCACCAGCGGGTGCTGATCGCCCGCGCGCTGGCCGGTGAGCCCGAGCTGCTGATCATGGACGAGCCGATGGCGGGCGTCGACCTGGCCAGCCAGGAGGTGCTCGCCGGAGCGCTCAGGGAACAGGTGGCCGCCGGTGTCACCGTCCTGCTCGTCCTGCACGAGCTGGGCGCGCTGGAGCCGCTCATCGACCGCGCCGTCGTACTCCGCGACGGCTGCGTCGTCCACGACGGGGCACCCCCCGAGGCGGTCGGCCAGCACGCGCTGCCCGGACACGACCACGTACACCCGCACGCGGCGCACGACGCCGAGCCGATCAGGACGGGCCTGCTGACGTAATGGACATCACGTAATGGACATCCTCGACTACGCCTTCATGCAGCGGGCCCTGATCGCGGCGACGCTGGTCGGCCTCACCGCGCCCGCCATCGGCACCTACCTGGTCCAGCGCCGCCAGGCGATCATGGGCGACGGCATCGGCCACGTGGCGATGACCGGCGTCGCGCTCGGCTTCCTGATGAGCACCAACCCGGTCTGGATGGCGACCCTGGTCGCGATCGTCGGCGCGGTCGGCATGGAGATGATCCGCTCCCGCGGCAAGACCAGCGGCGACGTCGCGCTCGCCATGCTCTTCTACGGCGGCATGGCGGGCGGCGTCATGATCATCAACCTCGCGCCGAACGGCTCGACCGCCAACCTGATCAGCTATCTCTTCGGCTCGATCACCACCGTCGCCCCCGAGGACATCACGGCGATCTGGATCCTGGCCGCCTTCGTGGTCGCGATCACCGTCGGCCTGCGCCGCCAGCTGTTCGCCGTCTGCCAGGACGAGGAGTTCGCTCGCGTCACCGGACTGCCGGTGCGGCTGCTCAACCTGCTGATCGCGGTCACCGCCGCGGTGACGGTCACGGTCGCCATGCGCATCGTCGGCCTGCTCCTGGTCAGCGCGATGATGGTGATCCCGGTCGCGGCCGCCCAGCGCGTCACCCGCGGCTTCACGGCGACCCTCGGCCTCGCCATGGCCATCGGCGTCACCGTGGCGCTCAGCGGCACCGTCACGACGTACTACGTGGAAGCCCCGTCCGGCGCGGCCATCGTGCTGCTCGCCATCGGCGTCTTCATGGTGCTCACGGCGGTGGCGGCGCCCCTGGCCAGACACCGGGCGCGGGCCGCCGCCGCGGCGGCGGAGGAGTGCACCCTTCCGGCCTCACGACCGGCCTCGGACGACGTCCGGGTCTGACCCGCGTACGGCCCCGAGTACGGGCTCCGACCGGAAGGCGTGCCTTACGCGGCTGACGGACCTGGCACAATGGCCCGGCAGCAGATGTGAGGAGGCAACGGTGACCACCGCTGGACCCCCAGTGCGCGGCCGATCGACCCGACAGCGTGCCGCGGTGGCGGCAGCACTCGACGAGGTGGACGAGTTCCGCAGCGCCCAGGAGCTGCACGACATGCTCAAACACCGAGGCGACTCGGTCGGCCTCACCACGGTGTACCGCACCCTGCAGTCGCTCGCCGACGCGGGCGAGGTGGACGTCCTGCGCACCAGCGAGGGCGAGTCCGTCTACCGCCGCTGCTCCACCGGCGAGCACCACCACCACCTGGTGTGCCGGGTCTGCGGCAAGGCGGCCGAGGTCGAGGGCCCGGCCGTGGAGGACTGGGCCGAGAGCATTGCCGCGGAGCACGGATACGTCAACGTGGCGCACACGGTCGAGGTCTTCGGCACCTGCGCGGAGTGCGCGGCCCAGGCGAAGTCCTGAGCCCGAGCCACGCACCGGCCCGCGGCTACGCGGGAGCCCGCGGCCGCGCGGGTTACTTCGCGCCGCTCGCGAGCTGCTCCTCGTTCGGGACCGCCCCTCCGAAGCGGCGGTCCCGCGACGCGTACTCCACGCAGGCGCGCCACAGGTCACGGCGGTCGAAGTCCGGCCACAGCACGTCCTGGTACACCATCTCGGCGTAACTGCTCTGCCAGAGCAGGAAGTTCGAAGTCCGCTGCTCGCCGCTCGGGCGCAGGAACAGATCCACGTCCGGCATGTCCGGGTAGTACAGGTACTTCTGGATCGTCTTCTCGGTGACCTTCGCCGGATCCAGCTTCCCCGCCGCCACATCGGCGGCCAGCTTCCGCGCGGCGTCCGCGAGCTCCGCGCGGCCCCCGTAGTTGACGCAGAAG
The DNA here is from genome assembly GCF_054788135.1 of Streptomyces sp. O3. Taxonomy (NCBI): domain Bacteria; kingdom Bacillati; phylum Actinomycetota; class Actinomycetes; order Kitasatosporales; family Streptomycetaceae; genus Streptomyces; species Streptomyces sp. O3. Next base: position 78,092 of record NZ_JBTVYK010000008.1, on the reverse strand, counting down.
TACAGCGTCATCGCGTCGTTCCGCGCGGTCTGCTCCTGGGCCACCTGCAACTCCTGGACCACGGACTTCCACAGCTTGGGCATCCGGCCCACCCAGCGGATCCGGATGCCCAGCTCGTCCATCTCGTCCCGGCGACGCCGGATCACGTCCCGGTTGAAGTTCATCAGGAAGCGCACCTCCTCGGGCGAGCGCTTCCAGTTCTCCGTCGAGAAGGCGTACAGGGAGAGGTTCTCGACGCCCAGCTCCAGACACCCCTTGAGGACGTCCAGCACCACGCCCTCGCCGACCTTGTGCCCCTCGGTGCGCGGCAGCCCGCGCTCCTTGGCCCAGCGGCCGTTGCCGTCCATGACCACCGCCACGTGGTTCGGGACGAGCTCCGCGGAGAGCTTCGGCGGCCGCGCGCCCGACGGGTGCGGCTCGGGTGCCTTGTACTCGCGGCGGGTGCGCCCCAGGATCCCGCGTCGTGCCATGTGGTCGTGTCTCCCTAGCTCGCTAGCTTTTCTCTACGTACCGCAGCGAGCGCAGCCCGCGCTCCAGGTGCCAGTGCAGATACGCCGACACCAGCCCGCTGCCCTCCCGCGCGTGCCGCGCCTCGCACCGGTCGGCGGTCTCCCAGTCCCCGGTCAGCAGCGCCCCGAGCAGGGCCACGGCCTCCGCAGAGGGTACGACGCTTCCGGGCGCCCGGCACTCCCCGCAGACGACACCGCCGGCGGCCACCGAGAAGAACCGATTCGGTCCGGGCATCCCGCACTTGGCGCAGGCGTCGAAGCTCGGCGCGTAGCCGTTGACGGCGAGCGACCGCAGCAGGAAGGCGTCCAGCACGAGACCCGGCGCGTGCTCGCCGCGCGCGAGCGTCCGCAGCCCGCCCACCAGCAGCAAGTACTGCTGTACCGCGGGCTCGCCCTCGTGGTCGGTGAACCGCTCGGCGGTCTCCAGCATCGCCGTGCCCGCGGTGTAGCGCGTGTAGTCGGCGACGATCCCACCGCCGTACGGAGCGATCGTCTCGCTCTGGGTGCACAGCGGCAGCCCGCGCCCGACGAGTTCGCTCCCGCGCGCGAAGAACTGCACGTCGACGTGCGAGAACGGCTCAAGCCGGGCCCCGAACTTGGACTTGGTGCGCCTGACCCCCCGCGCCACGGCCCTCACCCGCCCGTGCCCGCGCGTGAGCAGCGTGATGATCCGGTCCGCCTCGCCCAGCTTCTGGGTGCGCAGCACGACACCGTCGTCACGGAACAGGCTCATGGGGTCCATTGTCGCCGATGGTTCGCCGGGCCCGGCACACAGCGACCCCAGACGTCACCCGCCCCGGCCGGGTCAGTACCGTGACGGCGGACCGAGACCCACCGGACGACCGTGGGCGCATGACGGACAAGAGAAACGTGGGGGAACTCCGTGGTCAGTAGGCGTGGGCTGTTGAGCGGTGCGGGCATCGTGGGCGTCGGCGCGCTCACCGGAGTGCTGGGGAGCACGGGAACCGCCGTCGCGGACGCGCCGCTCGACACGCCCTACACCCCCGTCTCCGCGCCGCACCTGATGGAAGCCGAGCGCATGGTCCAGTACCAGCGGCTGCTCGCGGCGGGCTGGCTGCCGGGCGGCCTGGTCGGCCACTGGCCGCTCGACGGCGGCTACGCGGACCGGTCGGGCGGCGGGCGGACCCTCGCCCCCGGTTCCGGGGCGAGCTGGACCAGCAGGCGAGCCGGGGGCGAGCTGAGCCTGGACGGGACCTCCGGCGCGTACGCCGCGACCGCCTCGGTCCTCGACACCGCCGCGCCGTTCACCGTGTCGGCCTGGGTGCGGCTCGCGGACGACCCCGAGAGCCCGGCCAAGCCGGAGAACATCTACACCGCCGTCAGCCAGGACGGCGACACCACCAGCCGCTTCCTCCTCCAATACGAGCCGAACTCCCGCACCTGGGCGTTCAAGGTGCGCGACGCGGACCAGAGCACCAAGGTCACCGCCTTCGCCGCCGAACCCGCCGTGCTGGGCCGCTGGACCCACCTGGCCGGTGTGTGGGACGGCACCGAGATCCGGCTGTACGTCGACGGCGAGCTGAACGGCACCGCGGCCACCGCCGTCGGCTGGGCCGCGACACGGGGCTTCAACGTCGGCCGGGCCAAGTGGAACGGCTCCCCGGTCAACCGCTTCAAGGGCGCGGTCGACGACGTACGGGCCTACGACCGGGTGCTGAGCGCCGAGGAGATCGCCCTCGTCAGCGGCCGGACGGCCCGCGCCAACAACGTCTATCTGGTCGGCGCGCCGTCCCGCGTGGTGTGGGGCTCTCCCGGCGACCCGGTCGAGTGGGTCGCGCACTCCCGCTGCTCCTCGTTCCTGACCTGGGTGCTCAAGCACACCTACGGATGGGCCACGGACGACTACTTCCGGCAGTACTTCCAGGACCGCATCCCGGAGGCCGCCGACTTCCGCCAGGCGTTCACCGACGGCACGGCGGGCCCTCACTTCAAGCGCGTCACCAAGGTCGCCGATCTCCAGCCGGGCGACTTCGTCGCCGTGGACTACCTCGGGGCCAGCGAGACCGCGACCGGGCACATCGCGATGGTCCGCGAGATCAAGGGCGTGCACACCGGGTCGGTGAACTTCGACGGCGAGACCCAGTACGCCGTCGAGGTCGTCGACTGCACCTCCAACCCGCACGGCACATACAAGTACGCGACGTACGCCCCGTACCCCGACACCCGGATGACCGGCCTCGTCGACGAGGAGAACTTCGAGGGCGTGGGCATCGGGCACATGATGTTCTACGCCTCGGACGCGACCGGCGAGTTCTCCCGGTACCGCTGGAGCGTCAACAGCAGCGCCGCGCAGTCGCACACCGTGAGTGAGCGCCCGATCGCGGCGGCCCGGATCGTGTGAGTGCAAAAATGGGGGGCATGACCACGCTCGCCCCCCAGCCCGCCGCGCACTCCGCTCCCGCGCACTCCGCCGCCGCGCACCACGCCGCCCCGCTCGCCGTCGGCCCGCACACCGTGCGGCCGCCGGTGGTGCTCGCCCCCATGGCGGGGATCACGAACGCGCCGTTCCGGACCCTGTGCCGGGAGTTCTCCGGGGGCAAGGGGCTGTTCGTCAGCGAGATGATCACCACGCGGGCGCTGGTCGAGCGCAACGAGAAGACCATGCAGCTGATCCACTTCGACGAGAGCGAGCAGCCCCGCTCGATCCAGCTGTACGGCGTCGACCCGGTCACCGTCGGCAAGGCGGTCCGCATGATCGCGGAGGAGGACCTGGCCGACCACATCGACCTGAACTTCGGCTGCCCGGTCCCGAAGGTGACCAGGAAGGGCGGCGGCTCGGCGCTCCCGTACAAGCGGAACCTGCTGCGCTCGATCCTGCGCGAGGCCGTCAGCGGGGCCGGTGAGATCCCCGTCACCATGAAGATGCGCAAGGGGATCGACGACGATCACCTCACCTGCCTCGACGCCGGGCGGATAGCCGTCGAGGAGGGCGTCACGGCGATCGCGCTGCACGGCCGCACCGCCGCCCAGCACTACGGCGGCACGGCCGACTGGGACGCCATCGCGCGGCTCAAGGAGCACGTCCCGGAGATCCCGGTACTCGGGAACGGCGACATCTGGTCGGCGGGCGACGCCGTGCGGATGATGCGCGAGACCGGGTGCGACGGCGTGGTCGTGGGACGCGGCTGCCTGGGGCGGCCATGGCTCTTCGCGGACCTGGTGAACGCGTTCGAGCCGGGCGCGGCGACCGGGCCCGCCGCGCCCACGCTCCGGGAGGTCGCGGCCGTGATGGTGCGGCACGCGCAGCTGCTGGGGGAGTGGATCGGCGACGAGGCGCGCGGCGTGATCGATTTCCGCAAGCATGTCGCCTGGTATCTGAAGGGCTTCGCGGTCGGGTCCGAGATGCGCAAGCGGCTGGCGATCACCTCTTCGCTGGACGAACTCGACGCCGGGCTGCGCGAGCTGGACCTCGACCAGGCCTGGCCGGTGGGCGCGGACGGGCCCCGCGGGCGTACGTCGGGCAACAACCGGGTGGTGCTGCCGGACGGGTGGCTGAACGACCCGTACGACCACGCCGGGGTCAGTCCGGACGCCGAACTGGACACCTCCGGCGGCTGAGACCGCCGCCCGGCCGCCCGGCCCCGGCCGTCTGTCTCTTTCTTCCGGCGGAGGTGTGGTGTGGGCCATCACACGTTCACTCGCCGGACAGCTCTCCCAGGCGAACTGAAGCCAGCTTGTTCAGACAAGTTCCGAACAAGCGCCGCATGCTGCCGCTGGTGGTGCCGCCGATCGCGCTGGTCACCGGGATCACCACGGTGCTGCGCTGGGGCCCGGAGAAGCTGTCCCGCACTCCGCTCTACCAGACCTTCATCGGATAACTCCGAGGAGACCCCCGGCTTTAGCCGGGGGAGGAATCGGACTCCTGCGGAGCAGGACAACGAGCGAGGTTTCGCCCCCAGGGCGAAAGACCGTGCTCTGACCCGCAGGTTTGATCTTAATCAGTGATATCGCTAGCTTGTGAGCGTGACGGCGACGCATGTGAAGCGGGCGTTCAAGTACCGCTTCCATCCCACGGACGAGCAGGCAGCCGAGCTGTCGCGTACGTTCGGCTGCGTCCGCAAGGTCTACAACCTCGCCCTGGCCGCCCGCACCGAAGCGTGGACGCGGCAGGAACGGGTGAACTACAACGCCACCTCCGCGATGCTGACGGCGTGGAAGAAGACCGAGGAACTGGCGTTCCTGAACGACGTCTCCTCCGTGCCGCTCCAGCAGTGTCTTCGGCACTTGCAGACGGCGTTCACCAACTTCTTCGCCAAGCGGGCCAAGTACCCGCGCTTCAAGTCGAAGAAGAAGTCCCGCAAGAGTGCCGAGTACACCACCAGCGGATTCCGCTTCCGCGACGGCGAGCTGACCCTCGCGAAGATGAAGAACCCGCTGGACATCGTCTGGCACCGGCCGTTGCCCGAAGGGGCGTCGCCGACCACAGTGATCGTGTCGCAGGACACGGCAGGCCGCTGGTACGTGTCGATGCTGTGCGACGACGCCTCCGTCAAGGCGCTCCCCGCCAACGGCAACGCGGTCGGTGTCGACGTCGGCCTCGACCACCTTCTGACCCTCTCCACGGGCGAGAAGATCGCCAACCCCCGGCATGAGCGCCGTGACCGTGCCCGTCTTGCCCTCGCTCAGCGCAGGCTCGCGAAGAAGGCCAAGGGCGACGGAGCCAACCGGCGCAAGGCCCGGCGCAAGGCGGCCAAGGTCTACGCCCGGATCGCGGACCGTCGCCGTGACGGGCTGCACAAGCTGACCACTCGTCTCGTTCGTGAGAACCAAACGATCGTGATCGAGGACCTGACCGTGCGCAACATGGTCAAAAACCGGAGTCTGGCCCGCGCCATCAGCGACGCGGCGTGGTCGGAGTTCCGGAGCATGCTGGAGTACAAAGCGGCCTGGTACGGGCGGGAAGTGATCGCGGTCGACCGCTTCTTCCCCTCCTCCAGGCTGTGCTCCGCCTGCGGTGCCTTGCAGGGCAAGATGCCGCTCAACGTCCGCACGTGGACGTGCGACTGCGGCACGACCCACGACCGGGACGTGAACGCCGCGCAGAACCTTCTGGCCGCCGGACTGGCGGTGTCGGCCTGTGGAGCCGGTGTAAGACCTCAACGGAGCACTCCGGGCGGGCAGTCGGCAATGAAGCAGGAAGCTTCCCGGCGCGAGCCGAGAAGCCCCCGCCTTTAGGCGGGGGAGTGTCACCGCCGTCCAGGACGAACGCTTCCCGCTCGTCCTGGTCTTCGCCTACACGGTGCTGGCGCTGCCGTTCGTCTACCGCTCGCTGGACGCCGGGCTGCGCGCCATCGACGTGCCGACCCTGGTGGAGGCCGCCCGCAACTGCGGCGCGAGCTGGCCGTATGTGGTGATGCGGGTGATCCTGCCCAACCTGCGCGCCGCGCTCGCCGGGGCCGCGTTCCTGACGCTGGCCCTGGTGATCGTGGAGTTCACCATCGCGGCGCTGCTCGGCTACGAGCCCTTCGCGGTGTGGATCGTGACGATCTCCGGCGCGCAGGCGCGGATGTCGGTGGCGGTGTCCGTACTCAGTCTCTTGATCACATGGGCGCTGCTGCTGGTCCTCTCGCGCGCGGGGACCGGCGCGAAGGCCGGGTCCGCCGTGTCTTCCGTGCCCGCGTCCAGCAAGGAGTCGTAAACACATGTCGGCATCAGCGACAGAGGTGAAGGGGCGGGCCGCAGGGTCCGCCGAGACCGCCGAGACCGATGGGACTCGCCTGGCCGGCGGCGGCGCGCGCGTGGAGTTCCGGGGGCTGCGCCGGGAGTTCGGCTCCCGGGTCGTCGCGCTCGACGGCCTGGACCTCACCGTCGAGCCCGGCGAACTGCTCGCGCTGCTCGGCCCGTCCGGCTGCGGCAAGACCACCGCACTGCGGGTCGTCGCCGGGTTCGAGGCGCCGGACGCGGGCGAGGTCCTGGTCGACGGCGCGGACATCACCAAGGTGCCCGCCAACCGGCGCGACGCGGGCATGGTCTTCCAGTCGTACAGCCTCTTCCCCAACCTCAGCGCCCGCGACAACGTCGCCTTCGGCATGCGGGTCCGCAAGGTCCCCGCCGCCCAGCGCGCCGCCCGCGCCGCTGAACTCCTCGAACTGGTCGGGCTGCCCGAGCACGGCGACCGCTACCCGCACCAGATGTCCGGCGGCCAGCAGCAGCGCGTCGCGCTGGCCCGCGCGCTCGCGCTCCAGCCGCGCGTACTGCTCCTGGACGAGCCGCTGTCCGCGCTGGACGCCAAGGTGCGGCTCGCGCTGCGCGAGGAGATCCGGCGGCTGCAGCTCTCGCTCGGCATCACGACGGTCTTCGTGACCCACGACCAGGAGGAGGCCCTGTCCATGGCGGACCGGGTCGCCGTCCTCAACGCCGGGCGGGTGGAGCAGTGCGCGCCGCCCGCCGAGCTGTACGAGCGGCCCGCCACGGCCTTCGTCGCCGAGTTCGTCGGCACCATGAACCGGCTGCCGGGGCGGATGACGGGCACGGGCACGGGTACGGGCACGGACACGGACACGGGCCGGGGCACGGTCGCGGTCGCGGGCGTCGAGCGGCCGGTGGAGGGGGCCGCCCCCGAGGGCTCGGGCCGCGCGGTGGACGTCCTCGTACGGCCCGAGAACGTCACCGCCGCCGCCGATCCCGACGGGGACGCCACCGTGGTCTCGGCGTCCTTCTTCGGCTCGGTCACCCGAGTGCTGCTCGACCTGCCGGACGGGACGCCGGTCAAGGCGGACCTGCCGTCGCGGGACGCGGGGGACCTGGTGGCCGGGGCGCGGGCGCGCGTGGGGCTGGCCGAACAGCCGGTCCTGGTCGTCCCGCGCGAAGGTCCGGATGGTGAAATCCGGCCGCTCCGCGCAGCGTGATTCTCGCCACCCCTGATAGGTGACTCGCTCAGATGAGCGCTATTGGGGTGGCTGTACTTCCCAAAGGGGTGGCACCCGGTGCCACCCCTTTTGAGTTCAAGAAATGAATTCACATATGAGGTAACTCCGCTCATCTGAGCGAATCCCCAGGTCTACGAGGGTTGACCCTTCAGATAGTGAAAGCGGCGCGCCGGGTCTCCGTACTGCTGAGTTACTTTCGATCTGCTGGCGGACGAGTGGTTACGGCCGTATGACCCACAAGTGGCCGTACCCAGACGCCTTCGATCTGGGTACATTCCTCGCCGTCAGGGCAGCCACCCGAGTCCTCGAGGAGTCGAGACCCGTGTCGGAAAACAAAGATCGCCACGCAGTGAAGTTCGTCTACGACTTCACCGAGGGCAACCGCGACCTCAAGGACCTCCTCGGCGGCAAGGGCGCGAACCTCGCCGAGATGACCAACCTGGGTCTCCCGGTGCCCCCCGGCTTCACCATCACCACCGAGGCCTGCAAGGAGTACCTCGCCAGCGGCGAGGAGCCCGCGCCGCTGCGGGACGAGGTGAGCGCTCACCTGAGCGCGCTCGAGCAGACGATGGGCAAGAAGCTCGGCCAGGCCGACAACCCGCTGCTGGTATCCGTACGCTCCGGCGCCAAGTTCTCGATGCCGGGCATGATGGACACCGTCCTGAACATCGGCCTCTCCGACAAGTCGGTGGTCGGCCTGACCAAGCAGTCCGGCGACGAGCGCTTCGCCTGGGACTCCTACCGCCGACTCATCCAGATGTTCGGCAAGACCGTCCTCGGCGTGGACGGCGACCTCTTCGAGGAAGCGCTCGAAGAGGCCAAGCACGCCAAGAAGGTCACCAGCGACGTCGACCTGGCGGCCGCCGACCTCAAGAAGCTGGTCAAGCAGTTCAAGAAGATCGTCGCCAACGAGGCGGGCCGCGACTTCCCGCAGGAGCCTCGCGAGCAGCTCGACCTCGCGATCCGCTCGGTCTTCGACTCCTGGAACACCGACCGCGCCAAGCTCTACCGCCGCCAGGAGCGCATCCCCGGCGACCTCGGCACGGCCGTCAACGTCTGCTCCATGGTCTTCGGCAACCTCGGCCCCGACTCCGGCACCGGCGTCGCCTTCACCCGCGACCCGGCCAGCGGCCAGCAGGGCGTCTACGGCGACTACCTGCAGAACGCGCAGGGCGAGGACGTCGTCGCCGGCATCCGCAACACCGTGCCGCTCGCCGACCTCGAGGCGATCGACAAGAAGTCGTACACCGAGCTGATGCAGATCATGGAGACGCTCGAGACGCACTACAAGGACCTGTGCGACATCGAGTTCACCATCGAGCGCGGCCAGCTCTGGATGCTCCAGACCCGCGTCGGCAAGCGCACCGCGGCCGCCGCCTTCCGCATCGCCACCCAGCTCGTGGACCAGGGCCTGATCGGCGAGGCCGAGGCGCTCCAGCGAGTGAACGGCGCGCAGCTCGCACAGCTGATGTTCCCGCGCTTCGACGAGAGCGCCAAGGTCGAGAAGATCGGCCGCGGCATCGCCGCCTCGCCGGGCGCCGCCGTCGGCAAGGCCGTCTTCGACTCGTACACCGCCATCAAGTGGTCGCGCTCCGGCGAGAAGGTCATCCTGATCCGCCGCGAGACCAACCCCGACGACCTGGACGGCATGATCGCCGCCGAGGGCATCCTCACCTCGCGCGGCGGCAAGACCTCGCACGCCGCCGTGGTGGCCCGCGGCATGGGCAAGACCTGCGTCTGCGGCGCCGAGGACCTCGAAGTCGACACCAAGCGGCGGCGGCTGACCACCCACGACGGGGTCGCGATCGAGGAGGGCGACGTCGTCTCGATCGACGGCTCCACCGGCAAGGTCTACGCCGGTGAGGTCCCGGTCGTGCCGTCGCCGGTCGTCGAGTACTTCGAGGGCCGGATGCACGCGGGCGCCGACGACGCCGACGAACTGGTCCAGGCCGTGCACCGGATCATGGCGTACGCGGACCGGGTGCGGCGCCTTCGGGTACGGGCCAACGCCGACAACGCCGAGGACGCGCTGCGCGCCCGCCGCTTCGGGGCGCAGGGCATCGGCCTGTGCCGCACCGAGCACATGTTCCTCGGCGAGCGCCGCGAGATGGTCGAGAAGCTGATCCTCGCCGACACCGAGGCCGAGCGCGAAGAGGCGCTGAAGGAGCTGCTGCCGCTCCAGAAGAAGGACTTCGTCGAGCTGTTCGAGGCCATGGACGGGCTGCCCGTCACCGTACGGCTGCTCGACCCGCCGCTGCACGAGTTCCTGCCCGACATCACCGAGCTGTCGGTGCGCGTCGCGCTCGCCGAGTCCCGCAAGGACCCCAACGAGAACGACCTGCGGCTCCTCCAGGCCGTGCACCGGCTGCACGAGCAGAACCCGATGCTGGGCCTGCGCGGCGTCCGGCTCGGCCTGGTCATCCCCGGCCTGTTCACCATGCAGGTACGGGCCATCGCCGAGGCCGCCGCCGAGCGGGCGAACGCCAAGGGCGACCCGCGCGCCGAGATCATGATCCCGCTGGTCGGCACGGTCCAGGAGCTGGAGATCGTCCGCGACGAGGCCGAGCAGGTCATCGCCGAGGTCCAGCAGGCCACCGGCGTCGACCTCAAGCTGAAGCTCGGCACCATGATCGAGCTGCCGCGCGCCGCGCTCACCGCCGGACAGATCGCCGAGGCCGCGGAGTTCTTCTCCTTCGGCACCAACGACCTGACCCAGACCGTGTGGGGCTTCAGCCGCGACGACGTCGAGGCCTCGTTCTTCACCGCCTACCTGGAGAAGGGCATCTTCGGGGTCTCGCCGTTCGAGACCATCGACAAGGACGGCGTCGGCTCGCTGGTCCGCAACGCCGTACGCGACGGCCGGGCCACCCGCCCGGACCTGAAGCTCGGCGTCTGCGGTGAGCACGGCGGCGACCCGGAGTCGGTGCACTTCTTCCACGAGGTGGGGCTCGACTACGTCTCCTGCTCGCCGTTCCGGATCCCGGTGGCGCGCCTGGAGGCGGGCCGCGCCGCCGCCGAGGCGAAGGGCAGCGACAGCCGCTGACCCGACGGGCCGCTGGACGGCCCCCCCGAACACCGGGGCTGCCGCTGGTCCCCGACCCTCACCGATCGGCGGCGGCCCCGGCCCTCAGAGAGGGGGCGCCCTGTGCGGGGGCGCCCCCTCTGTCATGCCCGCTCTGTGCTCTGTCGTGCCTGTCGTGCTTGGCGGGCCGGTCAGGCCGCGGAGCCTCCGTCGACGACCAGTTCCGTGCCGACGACCGAACCGGCCTCGGGGGACGCGAGATAGAGCACGGCCGCCGCGACCTCGTCCGCGCCCGCGACCCGGCCCAGCGGGTTCAGCGTCTTGATCCGCTCGGCGCGCTCGGCCTCCGTCTCGCCGGGGAGCAGCGACATCGGGCCGTCGGACGCGCCGGGGCTCACCGCGTTGACGCGTACGCCGTCCCCGATGTGGTCGAGGGCCGCGGCGCGGGTCAGCGCGGAGACCGCGGCCTTGGAGGTGAGGTACGCGGCGGCGTTCGGGATGCGCAGATGAGCGCCGAGGTTGGAGGAGATGTTGACGATCACGCCGCCGCCGGAGGCCCGCATCTCGTTGATCTCGTGCTTCATGGCCAGCCAGACGCCCGTCACGTTGGTCCGCAGGACCGTGTCCCAGTCCTCCTCGCTGACGTCGGCCACGGGCACGGCGCCGCGCAGCACCCCGGCGTTGTTGACCGCGATGTCGAGCGCGCCGAAACGGGTGACGGTCTCCCGGACGAGTGTCCGTACGTCCGCCGCGCGCGTGACGTCGGCGGTGACGGCGGCGGCCTCGCCGCCCGCCTGATCGATCAGGGCGACGGTCGCGTCGAGTGCCGCCGCGGTACGCCCGGCGACGACGACGCGCGCACCCTCGGCGGCGAAGGCGAGCGCGATGGCCCGGCCGAGACCGGAACCGCCGCCGGTGACGAGGACGGCCTTGCCGAAGAAGCGGGCGTGGGGGGTGTGGGGCGTGTGGGGCATGGTGAACTCCTATGTGTGGTGAGTGAATTAGGCAGGTGACGGGTGACGGGGGAGCGGCAGGGCGCTCGGGCCGCGGTCAGCGGTGGCCGCGCGGAGTCAGGGCCGTGGCGCCCAGTACGGCGAAGAGCACCGCGGCCGCGCCGAGGCTCGCCGCGTCCCCGCCCAGCGCGATCAGCGCCGCGAACAGCACGGTCGCGCCGAGTTCCATGGCGGTGTTGAGTACGCCGCCCGCGAGCCCCGCGTCCGACGGCGTGACGTCCGAGGTGGCCAGTACCGCCGCCCCCGCGAAGGACAGCGCGCCCCCGGCCGCCAGCAGCACCAGGCCGGGCAGCACGCCGTACGCGTAGGGCGTCCGGGCGCTGAACCCGGCGGCGGCCAGCAGCGCGAGCCCGGCGGCGGCGACGCCGAGCCCGGCCCCGGCCGCGGCCGGGGCTCCGTACCGCCCGATCAGCGGGCCCGCGGCCCGCCCCGAGCCGAGCAGCGCGACGGCGAACGGGACGAACGCGGCCGAGGTCTGGAGCGCGGACCAGTTCCGCTCGTCCTGGAGGTGGAGCGAGAACAGGACGAAGGAGCTGGCGGTTCCGGCGGCGGTGAGCCCGGTGGCGGCCAGGCCGAGCGCACGCCGCCGCACGCGGGCGAAGCCGGGCGGCAACAGCGGGTCGGCGACCCGCCGTTCGACCCGGAGGAACGCGGCGACCAGGACCGCCCCGACCGTCAGCGGGACCAGCACACGGGCCGAGCTCCACGCGTACGCGTCGGTCGCGACGAGCCCGTAACTGGCCGCCGTGATCCCTCCGGTGACCAGTGCGGCCCCCGGCAGGTCCAGGGCGCGTCCGGGGCCGGGCGCGGTCGGCGGCAGCAGCCGGGGCGTGAGCGCCAGGGCGAGCGCCGCGACCGCCAGCGGCACTGCGAAGGCCAGCCGCCACGACCACAGCGCCGAGATCACCCCGGCGAGGAGATTGCCCGTGGTGGCGCCGAGCACGGAGAGACCGCCCCAGGTGGCCATGGCCCTGCCGTACGCAGCCGGGGACGGGAAGACCGTCCGCAGCACCGCCATCGCGCCGGGCGCGACCAGCGCCGCGCCCACTCCCTGCGCGAAGCGCGCCCCGAGCAGGGCCTCGTACGACGGGGCCAGCGGCGCGGCGGCGGACGCGGCCCCGAAGAGGAGCAGCCCGGCGGTGAACGCCCGGCGTCCGCCGTACCGGTCGGCGATCCGCCCGCCGAGCAGCAGCAGCCCGGCGAAGGTCAGCCCGTACGCGGCGCTGAGCAGGATCAGGTCACCCCGGCCGAGCCCGAACTCGCGGCCGATGCGGGGCAGCGGCACGGCGAGGGCGGCGAGCGTGTAGATCAGCGTGACCTGCACGGTGCCGAGCAGCGCGAACGCGGCGGCGGCGGTCGGCCGCGGTGGCGCCGCGGTCTCCTGGTCTGTGGCTGCTGCCCTCATGTATCCCCTCATTATTGACCATTCGTTCCAGAATTTGGGCAGAGAAAGGCACCGCACCGAGGTGCGTCTGTTCTGGTCAGTCCAGCAGCGTCAGAGCCTGTTCGGCCGCGTCCCGTACGCGCGCCGGGTCGTCCGACGCCTTGCCGACCACCCGGATTCCCTGGAGCAGTACGAGCAGCATCCGCGCCAGGGCGAGCGGGTCCCGGTCGCCGGGGAGCTCGCCCTGCGCCTGGGCCCGTACCAGCGCGGCGCGCAGCGGGGTCTCCACGTGGTCCCAGCTGATCTCGACGCGGCGGGCCGCGGCGGGGTCGTGCGGGGCCAGTTCGGCCGCGGTGTTGGTGACGAAGCAGCCGTTCAGGCGCACCCCGTCGGTGCTGGCCTCGGCGGCGAAGCGGCGCACCACCGCGCGCACGGCGGGCAGCACGGGCCCCGGCTGGGAGAGCTCGTCGAGCAGGATCGGGTCGCGGGTCCGCGCGTACCGGTCCATGGCCTTCAGGTACAGCTCGCGCTTGTTCCCGAAGGTCGCGTACAGGCTGGCGCGCCCGATGCCGAGGTGCTCCACGAGGTCCGCCATCGACGTCGCCTCGTAACCGCGCCGCCAGAACAGCTCGAGGGCCGACTGGAGCGCGGCCTCCGGATCGAATTCCTTGGTTCTGGCCACGGAGGTCACTCTAGGGCTATCTGGAACGACTGGTCAATATTCGGTGGGGTGTCGTAGTGTCGCGATCATGCCGGACATATCCCTGACCACGGTCGTTGTGCTGTGCCTCGCCGCCCTGGCGGCCGGATGGATCGACGCCGTGGTGGGAGGCGGGGGTCTGGTGCTGCTTCCCGCGCTGCTGCTGGGACTGCCGGGCGGCGCCCCGCCCGCGTACGCGCTCGGCACCAACAAGGCGGTGGCGATCGTCGGCACCACGGGCGCGGCCGTGACCTTCGCCCGGAAGACCTCCCTGGAGGTGCGGACCGCGGTGCGCATCGGCCTCGCGGCGCTCGCCGGGTCGATGGTCGGGGCGTTCTTCGCCGCGGGGATCAGCCAGGACGTCCTGCGCCCCATGATCATGGTGGTGCTGCTCGGCGTGCTCGCCTTCGTCATGCTGAAGCCGACGTTCGGGTCCACGGCCGTCGCGGGGCCGCCGACCGTGCGGCGGGTGCTCGCCGCGATCGTCCTCGCGGGGCTGGGGATGGGCTTCTACGACGGGCTGTTCGGGCCCGGCACCGGGACCTTCCTGGTGCTGACGCTGTCCGCGGTGCTGCATATGGACCTGGTGCACGCGTCCGCGACGGCCAAGATCGTCAATGTGTGCACCAATCTGGGCGCGCTCGCGATGTTCTCCTACCAGGGCACGGTGTACTGGCGACTCGCGGTGCTGATGGCGGCGTTCAACCTGGTGGGCGGCATGACCGGGGCGCGGATGGCGCTCAAGCGGGGGAGCGGGTTCGTGCGCGGGGTGCTGGTGGTGGTCGTCGTGTCGCTGGTGGGGAAGCTGGCGTACGAGCAGTGGCTGGGATGAGCGGGCCCGGCGGGCGGCCGGGGGCTCAGCGGGCGGCCGGGGGCCGACGGGAGGCCGGGGCCCGACGGCGGCCGGGGCCCGACGGCGGCCGGGGCTCAGCGGGTGGCGGTGAGGTGGGCGAAGACCACGACGTTGCCCAGGTAGCCGGTCTCCTTCGAGTAGCCGCCGCCGCAGGTGATGACCCGCAGCTCGGGGCGGTTCGCGGCGCCGTACACCTTCTCGTCCGGGAAGGCGCGGCTGTCGTAGACCTCGACGGCGTCCACGGTGAACACCGCGGTTCTGCCGTCCGCGCGGGGGATCTCGATGGTGTGGCCCTTCTTGGCGGCCCCCAGCGAGTAGAAGACGGCGGGGCCCCGCGCGTTGTCGACGTGCCCGGCGACGATGGCGGTGCCCCGCTCGCCCGGCGATGTGCCCGCCTCGTACCACCCGGCGAGCTCGGGGCGTTCGGGGGGCGGCGCGTTCAGGCCGCCGTCGGCGTTCAGGCCGAGGCCGGTGAGCGGGGCGTCGACCCGCAGGGCGGGGATGCGTATCCGCTTCGGCGCGGACGGGGCCAGCGCGGGGGCCGCGCCGTCCTCCGCCGCCTCCGCTGAGCCGCTCGCGGGGCGGTCGGCGGCCTGGGCGGCGGAGGGCTGCGGGGGCGCGTGGGTGACGGCGCCGTTCTGCAGCAGCCAGATGCCCGAGCACAGGGCGGCGACGGTGACGGCCCCTATGGTGGCGCTGACGGCCCTGCGGGCGCCGCGCGGCTGCGGGTGCGGGTGGCTGAGTGGCGGCTGGCCGGGCGGCGTTCTGTGCGCAGGGTGCATGGAGGTCCCCTCGGGTGCGGCGCCCGTGCCCCGTCCCCCTTCGGGCCGTGTGCGGCTGCGGGCTCGAAGGGGGCGGGGGAGGCGGTACCGGTGGACAGCGGAGGATGTCCGGTCAGATCCCGTCGCCTCTCGCGCGGCGATGCAGGAGCCAGGTACCGCCCGCGGCGGCGACGGCCAGTGCCGCCACGCCCGCCGCGGTCTTCAGCGGGTCGGGGCCGAGGGCGCCGCCGACCCCTGTCTTCACATGCCCCTTCGGGGCCACCTGTTCCCTGGCGGTGAGGGTGACCACCAGATCGCCCGACACCTCCCGGCCGCTGGCGCACTTCGCGCGGATCAAGTACGTGCCGGGGGACGCCGAGCTCGGGACCTTGAACTGCCCGACCGCGTCCTCCCGGTGAGTGCTGGGCGCGAGCTTGAACGCGCCCGCGCCGACCGCGCTCGCGTCGCCCGCCGCCGTGCCGCCCGAGCCGCAGGCGGTGGTGTTCGCCGTCACCTCGGTGCCGGGCGTCGTACTGGACGGAAAGATCTCCAGGGCGGCCGGGTCCGCCGCCAGCGCGGGGGCGGCCGCCAGCAGGCCCGAGGCGGCGGCGAGCACGGTACCGGTCAGCAGGCGGGTGGCGGTGCCCATGGGTGATCCCTCCGTCAGGGCGAGGCCCGCGACACCCCCAGTGCCGCTGACTCGGTCGCGCCCTTGTCACCGAGGTAACCGGGCATCGCCGGACCGCGCCTGTCGATACGACGTCAGAAAGCCGCTCAGCGAGCGGTTTCTGACCCACCCCAGGGGACGTCGCAGCAGGTCATCGGCGCGTTGACGGAAAGAAGCCGAAGAGCGGCGGGCACGGCTGTGAACGGGTGACCGGCGGCTCGCGGCGTCGGCCGGGGAAATCGGGAGCACTCGACGCTTGACCTCAACCAAAGTCGAGGTGTGAGTCTCCAGTCATGACAACAGTTGCCGAACACCCCACCGTTGCCCCTGCCCACACCGACGCCGCCGCCC
Organism: Streptomyces sp. O3; assembly: GCF_054788135.1. NCBI lineage: Bacteria > Bacillati > Actinomycetota > Actinomycetes > Kitasatosporales > Streptomycetaceae > Streptomyces > Streptomyces sp. O3. Next base: position 61,942 of record NZ_JBTVYK010000008.1, on the reverse strand, counting down.
CGCTGCGGGTGGCCGTGATCCTCGGGTCCAACCGCGAAGGCCGATTCGGCCCGGTCATCGCCGACTGGCTCCTCTCCCGGATCCGGGAACGCGCCGACTTCCACGTGGACCTGATCGACCCGGCCGAGGCCGAACTGCCCACCTCCTTCGCGCGCTCACCGCAGGCACGGTCCGCGCTCGGCGAGATCACGCCGAAGCTCGCCGCCGCCGACGCCTTCGTCGTCCTCACCCCCGAGTACAACCACTCCTTCCCGGCCGCGCTGAAGAACCTCATCGACTGGCACCGCGGCGAGTGGCAGGCCAAGCCGGTCGCCTTCGTCTCCTACGGCGGAATCTCCGGCGGGCTGCGCGCGGTGGAGCAGCTGCGGCAGGTCTTCGCCGAGCTGCACTCGGTCACCGTCCGGGACACGGTCTCCTTCCACAACGCGGGCGCGCACTTCGACGCCGACGGCAGGCACCGGGACCCGGCCGGAGCCGACGCGGCCGCCAAGACGATGCTGGACCAGCTCGACTGGTGGGCCCGCGCCCTCCGCGACGCGAAGGCGGTCCGCCCCTACGGGGCCTAGCCCCTGTCCGCCGGACCGCTGTCGGCCGGGGTCCCTCACAATCGACGGTGGACCCCGGCCGGGCGGCCGCGGGACGACGACCGGCTGAGAGGACTGGCTGTGCAGACAGCGTTCACCGTGCTGACGGTGCTCACGACGACAGACGCCGCGGAGAAGGCGGAGGCCATCGCCCGCGGGGCGGTGGACGCGCGGCTCGCCGCCTGCGCCCAGATCTCGGGTCCCGTCACCTCCGTCTACCGCTGGAACGGCGGCATCGAGACCGACGAAGAGTGGCAGGTGCTGCTCAAGACGACCGCGGAGCGCTACCCCGAGCTGGAGGAGTGGATCACCGAGGCCCACGACTACGACACCCCGGAGATCATCGCCACCCCCGTCCTGCGCGGCAGCGCGGCCTACCTGGACTGGGTGGTCCAGGAGACCGCGCGGTGACGCGGCTCCCCTTCTTCGTCTACGGCACCCTGCGCCCCGGCGCCCGCAACCACGAGCCGCTCCTGCGCGGCCGACTGGCGTCCGCCGAACCGGGACGGCTCCCGGACACCGTGCTGTACGAGGGCCCCGGCTACCCGTACGCCGTCGAGGAACCCGGCAGCGGCGCCGTGGTGCACGGCGAGCTGCTCACCGTGCGGCCCGCGTCCTACCCCGCCCTCCTGCGGTCCCTCGACCGCCTGGAGGACTACGCCCCCGGCGCTCCCGGCAACCTCTACGAACGGGTCGCCAGGGACGTCACCCGAGTGTCCGACGGGGAGCCGGTCCGGGCCTGGGTCTATGTCGCCCCCGCCCCGGTGGCCCGCACCCTGCGGACCACGGGAACCCGCGTCCGGGGCGGCGACTGGCTCGCCCGCCGCCCCAGCGACTGACACCGCCGCCCGGCATCGCCACACCCGACTGCGCCCACTACGTTAAGTGACGGGTCTGACAACGCCCCGCCCTCGCCCGACCCGACCCCGCCCCGTCTAGTGTCAGTGCATGGCAGGTACGCACGACACCACCGACACCAACCCCCCGCACGCCACGGCCTACGACGCCACGGCCTACGACGCCGCGGCCGTCGAGCGCTGGGCGCCCGAGCCCGACAAGCGACCGGGCCGCACCGCCTTCCAGCGTGACCGTGCCCGCGTGCTGCACTCCGCCGCGCTGCGCCGCCTGGCGGGCAAGACCCAGGTGGTCACGCCCGGTGCCAGCAGCCTCGCCTGGGACGCCAGCCCCCGCACCCGGCTGACCCACTCCCTGGAGTGCGCCCAAGTCGGCCGCGAGCTGGGCGCGGCACTCGGCTGCGACCCGGACCTGGTGGAGGCCTCCTGCCTCTCCCACGACATGGGCCACCCCCCGTTCGGACACAACGGCGAACAGGCGCTCAACGAGTTCGCCGAGGACTGCGGCGGCTTCGAGGGCAACGCCCAGTCACTGCGCCTGCTCACCCGGATCGAGCCCAAACGCTTCGTCCGCTCCCCGGAGACCGGCGAACCGGCCAGCGTCGGACTCAACCTCACCCGCGCCGCCCTGGACGCCGCGACCAAGTACCCCTGGCCGCGCGGCGGCCACCCCACCGACCCGAAATCAGCCAAGTTCGGCGTCTACGAGGACGACCTGCCGGTCTTCGGCTGGGTCCGCGCGGACGCCCCCACGGGGCGCACCTGCTTCGAGGCCCAGGTCATGGACTGGTCCGACGATGTGGCGTACTCCGTGCACGACGTCGAGGACGGACTGCACGCGGGCCACCTCGACCCCAACTGCCTGCACGCCGAGACCGAGCGCCAGGCCGTCTTCGCCGTCGCCATCGGGCGGTACGTGCCCGACGACACCGACCCCGCCGAACTCGCCGAGGCCCTGGACCGCCTCCTGGACCAGGAGTGGTGGCCGCACGGCTACGACGGTTCCGCCGTCGCCCAGGCCCGCCTCAAGGACGCCACCAGCCAGCTGATCGGCCGCTTCTGCCTGGCCGCCGAGGCCGCCACCCGCGCCGCCTACGGCACCGGACGCCTCACCCGTTACGCCGCCGAACTCGTCGTCCCGCGCGAGACCCGCCAGGAATGCGCCGTACTCAAGGCCGTCGCCGACCGCTACGTCATGCAGCGCGACGAACAGGAACGGCTCCGCGCCGACCAGCGCGTCATCATCGCCGAACTGGCCGCGGCGCTCACCGCGCGCGCCCCGCACGGCCTGGACCCGCAGTTCCGCGCCCTGTTCGCCGACGCGCCCGACGACCAGGCCCGCAAGCGGGTGATCGTCGATCAGATCGCCGCGCTCACCGACGCGTCGGCGCGCTCCCTGCACGCCCGGCTGACCGGACCGCGCCCCTGAGAGCCTGTCCGCGCACCCCCGCCCGCGCTCTGAGCCCGCGCGAAGACGCGCCCCCGAGGCCGCGAGAACCCGTGCCCGCGCTGTCAGTGCCCCATGATGTGATCGAGTCAGGAACAGATCCTGCCTCTTCCCGCGGCAGCCGGTGTGCGGGACGCTCACAAGGGCAAGTGGCTGGCAGGGCGGCAGGGCCGTACAGCGCCAAGGCGACGCGGACGCGTCCGCCGACGCGGTGCGGCAAGGCGTAAGGAGGCACCAAGTGGTCGACGCGGACCAGACATTCGTCATCGTCGGAGGCGGACTCGCCGGGGCGAAGGCGGCCGAAACCCTGCGCGCGGAAGGATTCACCGGCCGCGTGATACTGATCTGCGACGAACGAGACCACCCCTACGAACGCCCGCCCCTGTCCAAGGGCTACCTCCTCGGCAAGGAGGAGCGCGACAGCGTCTTCGTCCACGAAGCGGGCTGGTACGCGCGCGCGGACGTCGAACTGCACCTCGGCCAGCCCGCCGTCGCCATCGACCGCGATGCTAAGGCGGTACGCCTCGGCGACGGCACCGCGGTCCGCTACGACAAGCTGCTGCTCGCCACCGGCGCCGAACCCCGCCGCCTGGACATCCCCGGCACCGAACTGGCCGGGGTGCACCACCTGCGCCGCCTCGCGCACGCCGAGCGGCTGCGCGGCGTGCTGGCCTCGCTCGGCCGGGACAACGGCCACCTGGTCATCGCGGGCGCGGGCTGGATCGGCCTGGAGGTCGCCGCCGCGGCCCGTGAGTACGGCGCCGAGGTCACCGTGGTCGAGCCGGAGCCGACCCCGCTGCACGCGGTCGTCGGGCCCGAGGTGGGCCGTCTCTTCGCCGACCTGCACCGGGACCACGGCGTCCGCTTCCACTTCGGCGCCAGGCTCACCGAGATCACCGGCCAGGACGGCATGGTGCTGGCCGCCCGCACGGACGACGGCGACGAGCACCCCGCGCACGACGTACTCGCCGCGATCGGCGCCGCCCCCCGCACCGCACTCGCCGAAGCCGCGGGCCTGACCCTGGCCGACCGGGCGCACGGCGGCGGCGTCGCGGTCGACGCCTCACTCAGGACCAGCGACCCGGACATCTACGCGGCGGGCGACGTGGCGGCCGCCCGGCACCCGCTCTACGACCACCGGCTCCGCGTCGAGCACTGGGCCAACGCGCTGAACAGCGGCCCCGCCGCGGCCCGTGCCATGCTCGGCCAGGAGGTGACCTACGACCGCGTCCCGTACTTCTTCTCCGACCAGTACGACGTGGGCCTCGAGTTCTCCGGCTGGGCGCCGCCGGGCGCGTACGACCAGGTGCTCATCCGCGGCGACGCCGGAAAGCGCGAGTTCATCGCCTTCTGGCTGGCCGACGGCAGGGTGCTGGCCGGGATGAACGTCAACGTGTGGGACGTCACAGCCCCCATCCAGCAACTCATCCGCACCGGCGCCCGCCCGGCCCCCGAGCAGCTGGCCGACCCCACAGTCCCCCTGACCTCTCTTCTTTGCGGCTGAACCGCCGCCGCTCTCGCGGACCTGGTTGGTCGCCGTTGTGGTCGCTCAATTGATGGTTGCTCGACAGGGGTGGGGGAGAAAGGGGTGTCGGGGGCGGCCGTAGACTGGCCGCGTGGCTGGCAGGATCAACGACGAGGACGTGAAGGCGGTACGGGACGCGGTCCCGATCGACGCCGTGGTGTCCGAGTACCTCCAGCTGCGCAACGCCGGCGGCGGCAACCTCAAGGGCCTGTGCCCCTTCCACGACGAGAAGTCCCCCTCCTTCCAGGTCAGCCCGAGCAAGGGTCTCTTCCACTGCTTCGGCTGCCAGGAAGGCGGCGACACGATCGCCTTCGTGATGAAGATCGACCACCTCTCCTTCTCGGAGACGGTCGAGCGCCTCGCCGCCACCGCGGGCATCACGCTGCGCTACGAGGAGGGCGGATACAACCCCGCCCACCAGCGCGGCGAGCGCATCCGCCTGGTCGAGGCCCACAAGATCGCCGCGCGGTTCTACATCGACCAGCTGGAGAGCCCCGAAGCCGAGATCGGCCGGAAGTTCCTGGCCGAACGCGGCTTCGACCAGGCCGCCGCCGCGCACTTCGGGGTCGGCTACAGCCCGGCGGGCTGGGACCACCTCACCCGCTTCCTGCGCGGCAAGGGCTTCACCGACAAGGAGCTGGTGCTCTCCGGGCTCTCCCAGGAAGGCCGACGCGGCCCGATCGACCGCTTCCGCGGCCGTCTCATGTGGCCGATCCGGGACATCGCGGGCGAGGTCGTCGGCTTCGGCGCGCGCAAGCTCCGCGAGGACGACAACGGCCCGAAGTACCTCAACACCCCCGAGACCGCGATCTACAAGAAATCCCAGGTCCTGTACGGCATCGACCTGGCCAAGAAGGAGATCGCCAGGACCAGCCGCGCCGTGGTCGTCGAGGGCTACACGGACGTCATGGCCTGCCACCTCGCCGGGGTCACCACCGCCATCGCCACCTGCGGCACGGCCTTCGGCGGCGACCACATCAAGATCCTGCGCCGCCTCCTCATGGACCACGCGACGGCCGAGGTGATCTTCACCTTCGACGGCGACGCGGCCGGTCAGAAGGCCGCCCTGCGCGCCTTCGAGGACGACCAGAAGTTCGCCGCCGAGACCTCCATCGCGATCACTCCGGGCGGGATGGACCCCTGCGACCTGCGCCTCGCCGAGGGCGACGGCGCGGTGAGCGACCTGGTCGAGTCCCGTACCCCGCTCTTCGAGTTCGCCATCCGGCAGGTCGTCAAGCGCCACAACCTGGACACCCCGGCCGGGCGGGCCGCCGCGCTCGACGAGGCCGCGCCGATCGTCGCCCACATCAAGAACGTCGCCATCCAGCACGAGTCCGCCGTCCAGCTCGCCGGGATGCTCGGCATCCTGGACACCCAGTTCGTGGTCAAGCGGGTCGGCCAGCTGGCCCGCTGGGCCCGCGACCGCGGCGGCCGCGGCCCCGCCCAGACGGCGTCCCGCGGACCGCGGCCCGCGTACACCGAGGCCCCGCGGCCGCAGCCGGCCCCCGGCGGCCCCGCGCTCAACCTGCGCAGCCCCGCCCACCGCACCGAGCGCGAGCTGCTCAAGCTCGCCCTCCAGCGCCCGGACCTGGTCTCCCCGGCCTTCGACGCGTACGGCGTCGACGAATTCACCGCGCCGCCGTACGCCGCCGTACGCCAGGCCATCGAGCAGGCGGGCGGCGCCGAGCAGGGCGTCCAGGACGCCCCCGGCTATCTCGCCCAGGTCCGCGAGGTCGCCCCCGACGACACCGTGCGCGCGATGGTCACCGAGCTGGCCGTCGAGGCGCTCCTGCACAAGAAGGCCGACGAGGCGTACGCGGGGGAGCAGCTGGTGAAGGTCCGGCTGCGCGCGGTCGACCGCCGGGTCCAGGATCTGCACGGCGCTCTCGCCCGGCTCGGCGCGAGCGCCGACCCCGGACAACTGGCCGCCGTACAGAACGAGTTGTGGGTGCTCCAGCAGTACCGGCAGGCACTCCAGGTGCGGGGCGCCGCGGCGCTCTGAGCGCCGTCGTACGCCCCCGGATCACCCGATGGTGGGGTTTCGCGCGCGGATAACCGGGCGGTAACGGCCTGGACTCAAAAAGTCACCGCACGCCCCTCGTGGCGGAGATGTGTCGTACCCCACACTGGGGGCGGTGCCTGAGTCCTCGGAGCGCGGCCGGCCCACCGAGTGTGGACCCGACACCCCCGCGAATCCGCTCATCGATGACGGGACGGACGGCGGCGCGGCCGCTTTCCCCGTTCCGCTGCCGCACGCCCCCGAACCGGCAGCGATCACCCTGGAGGTCGCCCCCGTGCAGACCCAGACCCAGATCCAGACCCCACCGCAGACGAGCACTCGCACGCTGCTCAAGCCCGGCGACGAACCCGCCGCCGAGACCGCGAACGCGACCACTTCCGCGTCCGCGTCCGCCGCCGCTGCCTCCGCCGTCGCGACCGCTGACGCCCAGGGCGTCGGCGCGGATGTGATCACCGCCGTACCCCCGCAGAGCCGGGCCGTCCACCACCCCGAGATCGACCCGGCCCGCGCGACGCCGCCCGACGCGCCCGAAGGACCCGACGCATCCGACGCATCCGAGCCCGCCGACCTGCCCGACGCGCCGGAACAGCCCGGACGCCGCACTCGCCCCGACACCTCCGGGCCGTCCTCCGACCTGTTCCGCCAGTACCTGCGCGAGATCGGCAGGATCCCGCTGCTCACCGCCGCCGAAGAGGTCGAGCTCGCCCGCCGCGTAGAGGCCGGTCTCTTCGCCGAGGAGAAGCTCGCCAGGCTCGAGGGCACCTCCGACCCCGACTCCCAGCTCGCCCTCGACCTCGACCGGCTCGTGGTCATGGGCCGGATGGCCAAGCGCCGTCTGATCGAGGCCAACCTGCGCTTGGTCGTCTCGGTCGCCAAACGCTACGTGGGCCGCGGGCTGACCATGCTCGACCTGGTCCAGGAGGGCAACCTCGGCCTGATCAGAGCAGTGGAGAAGTTCGACTACGCCCGCGGCTACAAGTTCTCGACGTACGCCACCTGGTGGATCCGGCAGGCCATGTCCCGCGCGCTCGCCGACCAGGCCCGCACCATCCGCGTCCCGGTCCACGTCGTCGAACTGATCAACCGCGTGGTCCGGGTCCAGCGCCGCATGCTCCAGGAGCGCGGCTACGAACCCACCCCCGACGAGGTCGCCGGTCACCTCGACCTGTCACAGGAGCGGGTCAGCGAGGTGCTCAGGCTCGCCCAGGAACCCGTCTCGCTGCACGCGCCCGTCGGCGAGGAGGACGACGTCGCACTCGGCGACCTCATCGAGGACGGCGACGCCGCGTCCCCCGTGGAGTCCGCCGCCTTCCTCCTGCTGCGCGAGCACCTGGAAGCGGTCCTCTCCACCCTCGGCGAACGCGAACGCAAGGTCGTCCAGCTCCGCTACGGCCTGGCGGACGGCCGCCCGCGCACCCTGGAGGAGATCGGCCGGATCTTCGGCGTCACCCGCGAACGCATCCGTCAGATCGAGTCCAAGACCCTGAACAAACTCCGCGACCACGCGTTCGCCGACCAACTCCGCGGCTACCTGGACTAGCGGCTACCTGGACTAGTCGACATCGACATCGACCGCCGCCTCCGCGAACTGCGCCTTGTACAGGCGGGCGTACGCGCCGCCCGCCTCAAGGAGGGTCTCGTGGGTGCCCTGTTCCACGATCGCGCCGTCCTCCATGACCAGGATCGTGTCCGCGTCCCGGATCGTGGAGAGCCGGTGGGCGATCACGAACGACGTACGGCCGTGCGACAGCCGGGCCATGGCCTTCTGAATGAGGACCTCGGTGCGGGTGTCGACCGAGCTGGTCGCCTCGTCCAGGACCAGGATCACCGGGTCGGACAGAAACGCCCGCGCGATCGTGATCAACTGCTTCTCCCCGGCGCTGACCCCCGTGCCCTCGTCGTCGATCACGGTGTCGTAGCCGTCCGGCAGCGTACGGATGAACCGGTCCGCGTGCGCGGCCCGCGCGGCCTCCTCGACGTCCGCGCGCGAGGCCCCCTCCGCCCCGTACGCGATGTTCTCCGCGATCGTGCCGCCGAACAGCCAGGTGTCCTGGAGCACCATCCCGATCCGGGACCGCAGCTCGTCCCGCGACATGGCGGAGATGTCCACGTCGTCCAGCCGGATCCGGCCGCCCGTGACGTCGTAGAACCGCATCAGCAGATTCACCAGAGTGGTCTTGCCCGCCCCGGTCGGGCCGACGATCGCGACCGTGTGGCCGGGCTCGACGGCCAGCGACAGATCCTCGATCAGCGGCTTGTCCGGCTCGTACCGGAAGGCCACCCGCTCCAGCGCGACCCTGCCCAGGGCCGCCGTAGGACGCGCCCCCGGCACCGGGTCCGCGTCCTGCTCCTCCGCGTCCAGGATCTCGAAGACCCGCTCGGCGGACGCCACGCCGGACTGCACCAGGTTCGCCATCGACGCGACCTGCGTCAGCGGCATCGAGAACTGCCGCGAGTACTGGATGAAGGCCTGGACGTCGCCGATGGTCAGCGAACCGGACGCGACCCGCAGTCCGCCCACCACGGCCACCAGCACATAGTTCAGGTTCGAGACGAAGAACATCAGCGGCTGCATCATCCCGCTGTTGAACTGCGCCCGGAAACCGGCCTGGTACAGCGCCTCGTTCTGCTCGGCGAAGGCCTTCGCCGACTCCTCCTGCCGCCCGAACACCTTCACCAGGGCGTGCCCGGTGTACATCTCCTCGATGTGCGCGTTCAGCTCGCCGGTGGACTTCCACTGCTGTACGAAGTGCGGCTGCGAGCGCTTGCCGACCCGAGTGGCGACCATGTACGACAGCGGCACCGTCACCAGCGCCACCAGGGCCAGCAGCGGCGAGATCCAGAACATCATCACCAGCACGCCGATGATCGTCAGCAGCGAGTTCACCAGCTGGCCCAGGGTCTGCTGAAGGTTCTGGCCGATGTTGTCGATGTCGTTGGTGGCCCGGCTGAGCACCTCGCCGCGCTGCCGCCGGTCGAAGTACGACAGCGGCAGCCGCGACAGCTTCGCCTGGACGTCCTCGCGCAGCCGGAACACCGTGCGGTTGATCGCCCGGTTGGACAGCCGCGTCGCGACCGCCATCAACAGCCCGGCCACCAGGAACACCCCGACCGCCAGGCCGAGCACCCGGCCCACCGCGCCGAAGTCGATGCCCTGCCCCGGAGTGAAGTCCATCCCGGACAGCATGTCGGCGACGCCGCCGTCGCCGCCCTCGCGCGTCTGGTCGATGACCTCCTGCCGGGAGGCGTCGCCCGGCATGTCACGCCCGACGATCCCGGCGAACACCAGGTCGGTCGCCCGGCCCAGGAGCATCGGCCCGACCACCGAGAACGCGACGCTGAGCACTCCGGCCAGCAGCATCGCGTACACGGTGAGACGCTCGGGGCCGAACTGCGCGAGCAGCCGCTTCCCGGAGCCCTTGAAGTCGATCGAGCGCTGGTCGGGGCCGCCGCCGGCCGCCATCCGCGCCGCCATCGGGCTGGACATCAGGCAGCCTCCGCTTCCGTCAGCTGAGAGAGGACGATCTCCCGATAGGTCTCGTTGCCGTCCATCAGCTCGTGATGGCGTCCGCTGCCGACCACCCGGCCCTCGTCCAGGACCACGATCCGGTCGGCGTCCCGGATGGTGGAGATCCGCTGGGCCACGATCACCACCGTCGCCTGGGCGGTCTCGCGCGCCAGGGCGGCCCGCAGCGCCGCGTCCGTCGCGTAGTCCAGCGCCGAGAACGAGTCGTCGAACAGATAGATCTCGGGCCGCTGCACCAGCGTCCGGGCGATCGCCAGCCGCTGCCGCTGGCCGCCCGACACGTTCGTACCGCCCTGCGAGACCGGCGCGTCCAGACCGCCGTCGAGCCGCTCCACGAACTCCAGGGCCTGCGCCACCTCCAGCGCGCCCAGCAGCTCCGCGTCGGTGGCGTCCGGATTGCCGTAGCGCAGATTGCTCGCCACCGTGCCGGAGAACAGATACGGCTTCTGCGGCACCAGACCCACCGTCCGCGCCAGCGTCACCGGATCGAGCTCACGCACGTCCACGCCGTTCACCAGCACCTGCCCCGACGTCGCGTCGATCAGCCGCGGCACCAGGTGCAGCAGCGTGGACTTCCCGCTTCCGGTGGAGCCGATCACCGCGGTCGTCTCACCGGGCCCGGCCACCACGTCGACGCCCGTGAGCACCGGCTCCTCGGCGCCCGGATAACAGAACCCGGCCCCCCGGATCTCCAGCTGACCGCGCCGCCGCAGCTCCCGTACCGGCTCACTCGGCGGGACCACACTCGACGACGTGTCCAGGACCTCCACGATGCGCTCGGCGCAGACCTCGGCGCGCGGCACCATCATGAACATGAAGGTGGCCATCATCACGGACATCACGATCTGCATCAGATAGGCCAGGAACGCGGTCAGCGCCCCGATCTCCATCCCCCCGCCGTCGATCCGGTGCGCGCCGAACCAGACCACCGCGATCGAGGAGATGTTGACCACCGTCATGACGATCGGGAACATCAGCGCGAGCAGCCGCCCGCTCCCCAGCGACACCTCGGTCAGCTCGCTGTTGGCGCCCTTGAAGCGCTCCTTCTCGTACGCGTCGCGGACGAAGGCACGGATCACGCGGTTGCCGGTGATCTGCTCCCGCAGCACCCGGTTCACCGTGTCCAGGCGCTCCTGCATCAGACGGAACAGCGGCCGCAGCCGACGCACGATCAGGCTCACCGAGATGCCGAGCAGCGGCACCACCGCGACCAGCACCGAGGACAGCCGCACATCCAGACTGAGCGCCATGACGATGCCGCCCACGCACATGATCGGCGCCGACACCATCAGCGTGAACGCCATCAGCACCAGCATCTGCACCTGCTGGACGTCATTGGTCGACCGGGTGATCAGCGTGGGCGCCCCGAAGTGGCCGACCTCCCGCGCGGAGAACGACTGCACCCGGTCGAAGACCGCGGCCCGTACGTCCCGGCCCAGGGCCGCGGCGGTCCGCGCGCCGTAGAAGACGGCGCCGATGCTGCAGACCACCTGGACGACCGTCACCGCGATCATCACCGCGCCGAAGCCGAGGATGTAGCCGGTGTCGCCCTTCACCACGCCGTTGTCGATGATCGCGGCGTTCAGAGTGGGCAGATACAGCGTGGCGCACGTCTGCAGGAACTGCAGGAGCACCAGTAACCCGATGGCCTTCTGGTACGGAGCGAGGTGGGTCCGCAGAAGTCGTATGAGCACGCGCTACCTATCGCAGTCGCCGGAGCCGGTCTCTCCCATCCTGCGACACGCGCCGACCCGAACCCAACGAAATACCGGGATCCCGCAAGGCCGGGGTCCCGGCAACACAGGGATTCCCGCGAGGCCGGGGTCCCCGTGAGGCCGGGGTCCCGGCGGGCGGCCGGGACCCCCGACCGCCCTACTGCCAGGCTCAGCTGAAAGCCCCTGGATGGGCCTGCTCCCGCACCGCCACGTACTGCTGCCGCACCGCCTGCCCCACCGCCAGCTCGTCACCCGGCTCGAAGACCTGCCCCGCCGCCCCCTGCCAGACAGGCGGAACATGCGGAGCCAGCGCCCCCTGCGAGACGCCGAGCGCCCAGGCCGCCTGCCGCGCCGCGCCGATCGCCGCGTAGTCGGCGGGCTGCGGTACGACGACGGGCGCGCCGAACAGCATCGGTGCCGCGGCCCGCACCGCGGGCAGCTCCGCCGCCGCGCCGAGCAGGAACACCCGGCGCACCTCGACGCCGCGCCCGCGCAGCACGTCCAGCGCGTCCGCGAGCGAGCAGAGCATGCCCTCGAACGCCGCCCGCGCCAGATGCTCCGGCTTCATCGACTCACGCCGCAGCCCGCTCAGGGTGCCCGCGGTGTGCGGCAGCCGCGGGGTGCGCTCGCCCTCCAGATACGGCAGCAGCACCAGGCCGTGCGAGCCGGGCGTCGACTTCAGCGCCAGCGCGGACAGCCCCTCAAGATCGGTGCCCAGCAGGTCGGCGGCGCCGCGCAGCGCCCGTACGGCGTTCAGCGTGTGCACCACCGGCAGCTGCATCCCGGTCGCGTCCGCCAGCGAGGTGATCATCCCGCTGGGGTCGGGCAGCGCCTCGTGGTGCACCGCCATCACCGAACCCGACGCACCGAGCGAGACGACCGCGTCACCCGCGCCGATGCCGAGCCCGAAGGCCGCGGCCATCGTCTCGCCGGTACCCGCCGAGATCAGCAGCCCCTCCGGGGTGGTCCCGGCGGCCTCGGCCGGACCGAGCACATCGGGCAGCGCCGCCTGCTGCCCGAGCGCCAGCTCCACCAGATCGGGACGGTACGCGCCGGTCGTCGCCGACCAGTAGCCGGTGCCGGACGCGCCCCCGCGGTCGGCGGTCTGCCGCGCCGGACGGCCCAGCAACTGCCACACCAGCCAGTCGTGCGCCTGCAGCAGCGCGGCGGTGCGCTGGGCCGCGTCCGGCTCGGCCCGCGCCAGCCACCGCAGCTTGGCCACCGGCTGCGCCGCCTGCGGTACGCAGCCCACGGCCTCGGCCCAGGCCTGCCGCCCGCCCAGCGCGTCGACCAGCTCCGCCGCGGCGACCTGAGCCCGCTTGTCACTCCCGGCCATCGCGGGACGCACGGCATCGCTCCGCGCGTCCAGCGGCACGACCGCGTTCTGCTGCGCCGAGACCCCGATGGCCTGCACGCCCTCGAGCAGCCCCCCGCTGGCGGCCTCGCCCAGCGAGCGCAGCCAGGCCTGCGGATCGACGTCCGACGGACGCCCTTCGAGCGGATGCGGCGCGTAGCCCTGCTTCAGTACGGCACCGGTGTCGGTGTCGCAGACGATGATGCGTGTGAAGTCGGACGAGCTGTCCAGACCGGCGACTATCCCCATGCGAAGAGTCTGCCCTACGCCAGGGCGCCGCCCGCCTCAGGTGTTACTCGTCCCCCAGTCGTCCTCCTCGCCTTGCTCCCGCCGGGTCTTCTCACGCAGCGTGCGCACCCGCTCGGCGACCGAGTCGGGCATCCGGTCCCCGACCCTGTCGCTCACCGACGAGAACGCCTTGCCCGCGAACTGGCGTCCGCCTTGGGCCGCGGACTCCGCCGCGTTCCGCACCGCCGGGTTCTGCGCGAGCTCGCGGGCGGACTTGCGCAGCTGCTCGTAGCGCTCCCGCCCCGCTCGGGTCCCGACGACGTATCCGATGGCCAGTCCGGCGACGAACGCGAGCTTGTACCGCATGGCTGCCACCCTTCCCTTCCGTCCGGTCGTTCGCTCCTTGCCGCGCCGCCCGCCGGAACCGATTGGCGGAGCACCCCCCTGCTTGCGCTAATGTATGTGTCGCAGCGAGCGCACGCCGCCTGGGAAGCCCCAGGTAGGTGAGCTTGCTGCAACGAGGCGTTCCCCTGTAGCTCAATTGGCAGAGCAGCCGGCTGTTAACCGGCAGGTTACTGGTTCGAGTCCAGTCGGGGGAGCTCGGTCTCCTGTAGCTCAATTGGCAGAGCAGCCGGCTGTTAACCGGCAGGTTACTGGTTCGAGTCCAGTCGGGAGAGCTGCGAAAAGGACCCCTCAGGGGTCCTTTTTCATGCCTGAGGGAACCGCGCGGGCGTCAGCGCGGTCCTCATGGTCGTGCAGAGCCGACCATCCGACGCGAGAGATCGTATGAGCGGCTATGCTGCGGCAGACGGCGCGCACACATGTGCGCGACACGCCGCTAAGGGGCGGTAGCTCAGCCGGTTAGAGCAGCGGACTCATAATCCGTCGGCCGTGGGTTCGAGTCCCACCCGCCCCACCATCGGTTTCTTGTTGCAGAAACGTTCTACCTTCAGGCTCCGGCACTTCGCTCGGCTTCGACCGGGCGGGGGCCGGGCCGGTCCGGGACCAGACGTACGTGCGAGCGCCGGTACGCCCCACGCGCGCGAAGCGACTCACGCCCTGACCGACCCGCGGTACGCGGCCGAGGACCGAGCGGCAGCCGTCAGAGCTGCTCAGCGCGGTAGCGGGTCCTTCCGCCCGTAGTTCTCCCATGTGGCGAGCACGGTGAGTGCGTCGCGAGAGACGATCCCCGCAGGTGCGGGGGCGACCTGCTCCACCCCGCCCACGGCAAGGGCTGCACCGGACGATCCCCGCGGGTGCGGGGGCGACTCTCAAACGTACGGCGGCGGAGTCTGACGCCCCGGACGATCCCCGCGGGTGCGGGGGCGACTACCTGAGGTTGATCAACTACCTCAGCTGTCTCGGACGATCCCCGCGGGTGCGGGGGCGACGTCACGGCGCGCTCCTCGGCTCCGCCACCGCCCGGACGATCCCCGCGGGTGCGGGGGCGACCCCAGGAACGCCTCAAGGCCGGTCTGCCCCGCCGGACGATCCCCGCGGGTGCGGGGGCGACTTCCTGTTCGGAACCCTTGAGGGAGTAGTGGAAGGACGATCCCCGCGGGTGCGGGGGCGACAAGGTGATCGGCTCCGGCATCGACGACCCGGACGGACGATCCCCGCGGGTGCGGGGGCGACGCTTGTAGAGCTCTGCAATGGGATTTCCCCGCGGGACGATCCCCGCGGGTGCGGGGGCGACCGCGCTCCTGCCACGCGTACCGTTCTGCGGCCAGGACGATCCCCGCGGGTGCGGGGGCGACCTGGTCAGTCCCAGTCGGATGCAGTTCGCGCGCCGGACGATCCCCGCGGGTGCGGGGGCGACAGCGGCAATGGGTCGTTGGGGGCGAGTGCGTCCGGACGATCCCCGCGGGTGCGGGGGCGACCAGGATGTCTCGCTGACGCGGAGTGGTGACAGCGGACGATCCCCGCGGGTGCGGGGGCGACGTGTAAGTCCCTTCTGCCGCTAGGGCGCAGGCGGGACGATCCCCGCGGGTGCGGGGGCGACTCCTCTCGAACTCGTTCATCAGATCACTCCAGCCGGACGATCCCCGCGGGTGCGGGGGCGACGTGTCCTTCGTCCGTCGACGGCCATAGAGCGGGGGACGATCCCCGCGGGTGCGGGGGCGACGTCCGCGCTGCGGATGAACGAGACGACGGCGGCGGACGATCCCCGCGGGTGCGGGGGCGACCGAGGAGGCGATGTGGCTGAAGACTGCGGTCCGGGACGATCCCCGCGGGTGCGGGGGCGACGCTTGTTGACCTGCGGTGTTAGGGCGCTGGGGTGGCGATTTTCATCGGTTGGAATTGGGGTGGGGGTGGGATGGCGTACTCCTGTGGGGCGTTGGGGGGCGTCGTTGTCAGTGGGTGTCTCTATGGTGGGCTGCTCATGGGAATCCTAGTGCCGACGGTGGTGACGAGGTGGGTCAAGAGAGCTGTGTGCTCCGGTGGTTAGGGGTGCTCTGGGGCAAGTCGGCGGAGAAGGCCGGGGGGAAGAAGAATCTGCTTCTGTCTCATATGCTGGATACGGCTGCGGTTGCCGAGTGCATGTGGGACGGCTTTCTGGCGCCGTCCACGCGGCGTCTCCTGGACGAGGCCGCGGGTGGACCGGGCAGGGGGAGGGCGTTCTTCGCGTGGCTCTGCGGGGTTCACGACATCGGTAAGGCCACGCCCGCTTTTCAGCGCCTTTGGCCACTCGGCGCGGCGGAGGTTCGGGCTGCTGGTCTCACGTGGTCCGAGGCTGCGATCACGAACGTGAAGTGGCGGCACGATCGTGCTGGGGGCTTCGTGCTGCGTGGCCTGCTCCGAGACGCTGGCTGGCCGGACGAGCAAGTGGACTGGGTGTGGCCGCTGGTGGCTGGCCATCACGGGAGAGTCCCGACCGCGGGGAGTCTGCGCCCGTCGCCAAAGGGGCGCAAGCAGTTGGAAGGCGACGCGAAATGGGCTGAGGCGCGCCAAGCCCTCACGGCACGCCTCAGCGAAGAGCTGGGCTTCTCCGGAGCCAGGGAGACCGCTCCCACACGGGTGCCGACTAGGGCCGCGCAGCTGCACCTCAGCGGCCTGATCGTGATGGCGGACTGGATCGCCAGCGATGAGCGGCACTTCACGGGCGTCGATGAGCTGGGGAAGGTCGGACTCGCGGCCGCTCGTGGTCGAGCCGCGCGCGCCTGGAAGGCGTTGGGCCTCCGGGGTGGGTGGGGGCGTCTTGCGGAGCCTGGGCCGACGGCGTTCTCCGAGCGTTTCGGGCATGAGCCCCGCGCGTCGCAGTCGATGGTGCTCGAGGCTGCGCGTGGCATGGAGGCTCCGGGACTGCTCGTGGTAGAGGCGCCGATGGGTGAGGGCAAGACGAAGGCGGCTCTGCTGGCCGCGGAGATCCTGGCCGCTCGTTTCGGTGCCGATGGGGTCTTCGTAGGGATGCCGACCCAGGCCACGTGCGATCCCATGTTCACCCAGACGCGGCGGTGGGTCGGGGCGCTCGACACCGAACTGGCCTCCCAGGTGGCGTTGCTCCATGGGAAGCGCATGTTCAACAAGGAGTGGAAGAAACTCCTCGACGGTGAGGGCGGCGTCGACGAATGGTTCGGTGGTGTCGACGAATACGGCGACTGCCTGGCGGATGACCCCTATCACTCGCCCGGTGCCGTGGGGGACAGCACGCCCCGCCATGTGCACCTGGGCGCGAGCGGCCCGGCGACTTGGTACCTCGGGGCCAAGCGCGGACTGCTGTGCCCGTTTGTCGTGGGGACGATCGACCAGCTCTTGTACGCGGCCACCCGGTCCAAGCACGTCATGCTGCGGATGGCCGGACTCGCGGGCAAGGTCGTGGTCCTCGACGAGGTACATGCCGCGGACGTATACATGTCGCAGTTCCTGAAGGAGGCTCTGCGCTGGCTCGGCCAAGCGGGTGTGCCCGTCGTGCTGCTGTCCGCGACGCTTCCGCCGGCGCAGCGGAAGGAACTGGTCGATGCGTACCTCGCGGGCGCGGGCGCGGGTATGGGTATGGGCGCGGATGCCAATGGTGGTGACACGCCTGATGTGCCTATGGACCTGCCTGGCTATCCACACGTCACGGCGGCCTCCGTGGGACCGGACGACGGTCGGCCGCAGATCGCAAGCGCCCAGTGTCGCAGCTGGCGTGACGATCTGAACGTAGCGGTCCGGCTTCTGCCGGAACCCGTACCCGAGCCGGGCGCCGAACCCGAGGAGAGACAGAAAAAGCAGGACCTCGCCGACGCTTCCGTCACCGCCTACCTCCGGTCGGAACTCGCCGAGGGCGGATGCGCCCTGGTGATCCGTAACACGGTGGGACGTGCGCAGAGCCTGTACCAGAGACTGCGCGCGGAGTTCGAGGGCGACGTGCGACTCCTGCACGGCCGTATCGCAGTGGGCGACCGCGCGGACAGGACGGAGGCGTGCCTGCGCCTTCTCGGACCGGGAGGGCGGGAGGGCGAGCAGCACGAGCAGTACGAGCAGCACGAGCGGCGCGCGCGTCCGCGACTGGTCGTGGTTGCCACTCAGCTTGCCGAGCAGTCCTTCGACGCGGACGCTGACCTGTTGGTGACAGACATCGCCCCTGTCGACCTGCTCCTACAGAGGATCGGCCGTCTCCACCGGCACGACGGCGTGCTGAGGCCCGACCGGCTTGCCTCTCCCCAAGTGGTTATCACCGGTTTCGCCTCGGCAGAGGAAGCGCAGGCAACCCCCCGAGCCCTGCACGATGGTGCGGATGCCGTTCTTGACGGCCCTCCGCCCCGATTCCTGCCGGCTTCCGTGTTCCTCTACGGGGACTTCCTGCTGCTTCGGGCCGCCGCGTTGGTCCGGGAGGCCGCGCAGGCAGGGGAAGGCTGGGCCATCCCGAGCCAGGTGCCCGCGCTCGTTGCCACCGGCTACCGCGACGACGAGTCGGCGGTACCTCCGAAGTGGCGGGACGCGGAGCACGAGGCGCGGCAGACCTGGGAGTCCGAACAGGCGGAACGGGCCGACAAGGCATCCCCCTTCCTCCTCACCAGCCGGGCGGACATCGGAGCGAGCACGCTTGCCGGACTGCACTACGCCTCTGGCGCCAGCGGCGAGGACCCCGGCCTGGAGCTGATGGTCCGAGATGGGGAACAGAGCGCCGAGGTCGTCCTCGTCAGGCATCAGGGAGGCGTCTACCGAACTCTGAAGGGCAGAGCGCTCACGGCCAACGGCGACGTCTCCGAAGATCTGCTTGACGATGTCCTGGCGGGAACGGTGCGGCTGCCCAGCCAGTACACGAAGGGGGCCGAGGAACTGCCGCCGCTACCAGGATGGATCGGGCACCCCAGGCTGCGTTATTGCTCGGCCCTGGTGCTGGACGAGCAGAGCTCTGCCTCCCTGGCGGACCGCCGTCTCCGCTACGACGACGAACTCGGCGTCGTGGAGCTGAAAGTCTGACCGCAGCCGCAGGTCGGGCGTGGTCGAGAACACCGTCCTCGACCACGCCCAGCCTCCCCGCGGACGCGGGGGCGACATGCCCGAGCTCTGAGGATCGAGACACGAGAACGGGCCATCCCCGGTCGCGTGTTCGCGCACGAGACTTTCCGGGGCCGAGCCGAATTCTTGCATTCGCCTGCGGGACGGGCTCCCTGCGTGTCAGTCTCACAAGACAAGAGAACTTAGAGGAGCTGATGGCGATCAACCTCTTAGACCATCCGTGGCTCGCGGCCTCGCGGGCGGCGGTGAGCGGGAACGGCGGGGCAGCCGCCGCACAGCCCGTGGTGGGCGGCCTGGAACTGATCCTGAACGCCCACGAGTTCAGCGACATCACCGTGGACCTGCCCACGCAGAAACCCGCGATCTACCGCCAGCTGCTGCTGCCGTTCGTCGTGGACGCCCTGGGATGGCCCGACAGAAGCGAGTGGCTGGCCAGCATGAGCGCGGGGCGGTTCTCGGCTGAACAGCGGGAGAAACTGTCCGCCTACGCCGAGCGGTACCGGGACCGCTTCGATCTGTTCCGCCCCGAAGACCCGTTCGCCCAAGTGCCGGGCCTGCGCACCGAGAAGAACGAGACGAAGGGGGCGGCGCTGCTCGTAGCGACCGCCGCGAGCGGCAATAACGTGCCTCTCTTCGCTTCGAGGACAGAGGCCGATCCGCTGCCGTTGCCCCCGGCGGAGGCCGCCCGCTGGCTGCTCCACACCCAGTGCTGGGACACCGCCGCCATCAAGACCGGCGTGGCAGGCGACCCGAAGGCGACCAAAGGCAAGACCGCGGGCAATCCCACCTCGCCTCTGGGACAGCTGGGCGTCATCATGCCCACGGGCCGCACGGTCTTCGAAACCATCTGGCTGAACATCCCCTTTGGGCGTACCCCCTTGCCGGACGACCTACCCCAGTGGCGGCGGCGTGCCATGGACGGCGACCCGGCGAAGGATCTGTCCTGCGCCACCCCTGTATGGCAGCAGCGCCGCCCGCAGGGGCTCCTCGATCTGTGGACGTGGCAGGCCCGGCGTATTCGCCTCTTCCCGGAGGAGAACCCCGAAGGGACGCGGGTCATGCGGGTCATCGTGGCGGCCGGAGACCGGCTCAGTGCCGTTCCGGACGAGGAGACCCACACCGCGTGGCGCATCGAGACGCCAACCGGCCGCCAGAAGCGGCAGAAGCGCCAGGGGAGCCGCGCGGCGGCCCCGCCTCCCTTCCGGCCTCGGCGGCACCAGCCAGGCAAGGCGGGATGGCGGGGGATGGAGGCCTTCCTGGCCGTGGCACGGGAGGAGCGGGAGGCGACCGAGTCTCGCGCCGGATTCGTCACCAGCCGCCTCCTCGACCAGCTCCGTGAGGTGACCGAGGACCTTCCCGAGAGCTTCCGGCTACAGCTGGAACTCACCGGGATCGCCTACGGGAACCAGTCGGCGGTGATCGAAGACATCTACTCCGACTCCATCCCGCTCCCCGTCGTAGCCCTGGACCCCGACGGCATCGTCTACGGCGCGCTCCTGGAGGCCGCGGACCAGGCGGAACAGCTGGCCAACGCCGTCAACACCCTCTCCGCGGATCTACGCCGTGCCGCAGGGACCGACCCCATTCCCTGGGACAAGGGCCAGCGGCCGGGGGAGACGCTGCTGCATGCCCTGGACCCCTTCATGCGGCGGCTTCTCGCGGGGCTGAGCGCTGTCGACCAGGACTTCGACATGTGCGAAAGAGGGCTCCTGGCCTGGGAACAGTGCGCCGCACGCGAGTCATGGCGGGTGGCGCGGCGCCTCCTCGCCGAGGCGCCTCCGGGGGCCTTCTCCGGCCGGACCGTGGAGAAAGACGGCAAGGAGCGCACCTACCGTCTCGCGACCGCCGAACGCGGCTTCCGGAGCCGCCTCACCGCCGTACTGCCGCGCCGCGCCGCCGAAGCCTAGGGGACGGACGCCCGGCTGACGTTCGGGGCGGGCGAGGCCCGTTCCCGACCGCGTCGCCCACTCATGCATCCAAGGACTCCACATGTCTGCATCACCCGAACCATCCGCACCAGGGCCGGACGAGAACAAGGCTCCGGGTTCCACCACCAGCGGCAGCAGCTCCCAGAAGCCGGGCACTCACGGCCCCTATTTCTGGCAACAGTTGGTCAACGACAAGGGCCAGTGGCGGACCGACCCCGTAAGTCATGCGCAGAGGAAGCCGGCAGGGGAAGACCTGGCCGTGTTCCGCGCGGGTCTCGACCGTCGGGCGGGCGAGGTCCTGCCGTTGTTCCGCTACTACGCCACACCCACCGACGGGAAGAGCACCGTCGAACTGGAGGCGGAGCACGCTGCCCTGGCTCTCTACGGTCTCCACCAGCAGAGCACGTCACACCCGATGCACAAGCCGGGCGTCAGCCTCGGTACCGCGTTGCTCGGGCTGCGGCGGAGCGGCCGCTTCAGCGAGGAGGCCGTGGACCGGAGGGTAGAGGCCGCGGCGAACACCACGTCGGTTGACGCGTTGCGGTACCGCCTCCGAGGGCTGGTGACGCAGCTTCGCGTCGTGGGACAGCCTCTGGACTACTCCCGTCTGGTACGCGACATCAACCGGTGGCACCGGCCCTCCTCCCGACAGATCGTTCGCCGTCGCTGGGGTCTGGACTACTACGCCTGGCACCCGGCTCCGGATCAGAAAGCCCCCGCGAACGGGCCCTCGGACGGGCCCTCGGACGGCTCGGACTGATCCAGCCGTCCTCCCATGGCCCAACCGTCACTGAGCGGTACGGCAGAACACCGCCCAGCCTCAGAAACTCACCGGCTGACGAGCCGCCGCCGCGCCCACCGGGCACCAGCCATTCCCCGCACAGACCACATCGGAGATCAGCCATGCCGCAGCCGCGCATCTACATCGACCTGCACATCCTGCAGACCGTTCCCCCCGCCAACCTCAATCGCGACGACCAGGGCAACCCCAAGGAAGCGGTCTTCGGCGGAGTACGCCGTTCCCGTGTCTCCTCCCAGGCGTGGAAGCGCGCCACCCGCCTCCACTTCGAGGAGCGCGTTCCGAAGCAGGACCTGGCCCTGAGGACCCGTCGAGTCCTCATGTCCCTGACCGAGCGGATCACCGACCGCACCGATCTCGACGAGGAAGCCGCCGCCCGGCTGGCCGCGGCGCTCCTCGTCCCCCTGGACATCACCTCGGGGAAGAAGGAGGGCGACACGGCCTACCTCTTCTTCTTCGGCAGGCGTCAGCTCGACGCCGTCGCCGCCCTCGTCACGGACCGGGCAGCCGAGCTCTCCGCCCTGGACGACAAGGATCTGGCGGAGGAGATCAAGAAGCTGTCCGTGCAGGAGAAGTTCCGCACCGGCCATCCCATGGACGTGGCGCTCTTCGGCCGGATGGTCGCCGACATCCCGGCCCTCAACGTCGATGCCGCCACACAGGTGGCCCATGCCCTGTCGACCCACGAAACGGCCCTGGAGTTCGACTACTTCACGGCAGTGGACGACCGCGTCACGGAAACCAAGGAGACCGGCGCCGGAATGATCGGCACCATCGGCTTCAACTCCGCCACCCTCTACCGCTACGCCACCCTCGGCCTGCACCAGCTCCTGGAGAACCTCTCCGACAGCGACGCCGCGCTCTCGGCCGTCGAAGAGTTCGTCACCTCCTTCGCGCTCTCCGTTCCCAGCGGATACAAGAACTCCTTCGCGCATCGCACCAGGCCCAGCCTCGTCGCCGTCGTCGTCCGCGAGGACCAGCCCGTCAACCTGGTCTCCGCGTTCGAAGAGCCCGTCACCGTTCCCTCGGGCATCGCCGCGGCCTCCGCCCAGCGCCTCGCCCAGGAGTACGACCGCTCAGCCTCTGTCTGGGGCGACGCCCCCGCCTTCACGGCCGCCTGCCACACCTTCGACCCCGAAGCCGGACCAACGGCGGAAGACCTGCGGAAGGCCTTCGGCGACCCCCGCACCTTCCCCGAGATCCTGAGCGGCCTGCGCGGCCACCTCAGCAGCACGCTCAAGGAGAAGTCCACCCGATGACCGGCCACAACGCACAGCGACCGGCACGGCAGTCGGCACGGCAGCCGGTACGGCAGCCGGTACGGCGACCGGCGCGGCAGACGTCCGACGCGGAAGCCGTTCTCGTGCTGCGGCTGGCGGGCCCCATGCAGTCCTGGGGCAGCGGCGCCGTCAACCGCCGCGCAACCCTTCCCCACCCCACGAAGTCCGGTGTCATCGGCCTCCTCGCCGCCGCCAGCGGCCGGGCCCGCCAGGACGACATCAGCGACCTGACGCCGCTGACGCTGGGCGTTCGCGTCGATCAGCCCGGAACCCTGCTGCGCGACTACCACACAGTGAGCGACTACCGCGGACGACCGCTGCTCCAGGCGGGTGTGAACGCGAAGGGCGTGCAGAAGCCGACCGCACCGGCGAAGCACACCCACGTCACGACCCGCTACTACCTCCAGGACGCCGTGTTCGTCGTCGCCGTCGCCGGTCCCAGGGAACTGCTGACCAGCCTCGAACAAGCCGTACGCGCCCCCGCGTTCCCGCTCGCCCTCGGCCGCCGCGCCTGCCCGCCCACCCAGCCCCTGTCCCTGGGCCTGCACGAGGGCGACCTCAGCCGCGTACTCCGCGAGACGCCCTGGCAGGCCCCGGCATGGGCGCGCACACAACACGCCAAGCGCCGCGGCCGGGACGCCGAGACCGGCAAGTTCCGGTATCCGGCGCGCATCGACCTCTCGGCCACTCTCGAAGACGTCGACGGCGACGACGCCGTCGACGATGTCCCCGTCTCCTTCGACCCTCACGCCCGGTCCTTTGCCAGCCGCCGCGTCCGCCACGAGACACTCAGCGTGCCCACCGGCACACCGCCCCCCGGCACCGTTCTCGAGAGCGATACCGACGACAGCGACGACAGCACCACCGAGCACGACCCCTTCGCCCTCCTGGGCTGGTGACCGCCATGACCTACCTCTCCCGTATCCGCATCAACCCCCTGCGCACCGAAAGCCGGAAGCTCCTCGCCAACCCCCGCGCCATGCACGGCGCCGTCGTAGGCGGAGTTCCCGACCTGTCCGACGAGCAGCGGATCCTCTGGCGCCTGGACTCGGACAATCCCTACCGGCCGCACCTCCTCGTCCTCACCCCATCGGTGCCGGACTGGACGCAGCTCGTCCAAGACGCGGGCTGGCCCAATGCGGACGGAGCGCACGTCCTCACCCGCGACTACACCCCCCTGCTCCACCAAATCGCCACCGGCCGGGAGTTCGCCTTCCGCCTCACCGCCAACCCGGTCGAGAACACCAAGGAGCCGCTCAGCCTCACCCCGGCCCAGAAGACCAGGCTCGCGGAGCACGAACCGGGCAAGAAGATGCGCGGATTCCGCATGAGCCACCGGACAGCGGCAGCTCAACTCACCTGGTTCCTGAAGCGAACCGAACGCTGGGGCTTCAGCGTCCCCGCGGCGCGCACCGACCCGCCCGCGCCCGGCCTGGACGCGTCCGCTGCCCCCGAGGGCGAGCACCCGCGCGAGGTCCGTATCACCGCACGGCAGCGCTTCTCCTTCGCGAAGAAGAAGAACGGCCCGCGCGTCACCTTCCACGGCGTCACCTTCGAGGGACGCCTCACCATCACGGACACGAAGGCCTTCCACGCCTCCCTGCTCAACGGCCTCGGCCCGTCCAAGGCGTACGGCTGCGGCCTGCTCACTCTCGCACCGCTCAGCAGCGAGGAGCGGTGAGCGTGGCCGACATCTGGTGGAAGGCGGACCCCCACGACCTGCACCGCATCGTGGACCGGGTGTCCAGCCTGTACGTCGAGCGGAGCCATCTCGACCGCGACGAGAACGCCGTGGTCATCGTCAACCGACGGGAAACCGTCCGAGTCCCCGCCGCGCTGATCGCTGTCGTCCTGCTTGGCCCGGGGACGCGCGTCACACACGGCGCCGTGCGGCTGCTCGCCGACTCCGGTACGACCGTGTGCTGGGTCGGCGAACAGGGAGTGCGCATGTACGCGGCTGGTCTCGGACCGAGCCGCGGCAGTGACCTGCTCCAGCGGCAGGCGTGGCTGGTCACCCGCCCCAAGGAGCGCCTCAACGTGGCCCGCGCCATGTACGCCATGCGCTTCCCCTGCGAGGACGTTTCGCAGGCCACCATGCAGCAGCTCCGCGGCCGCGAGGGAGCACGCATCCGCAAGCTCTATCGGGAGCACTCCCGTCGGACGTCCGTGCCGTGGGACGGGCGTGTCTACAAAGCCGGAGACGCCTTCGCCGCGGGGGACGATCTCAACCGCCTGCTGTCCGCGGCCAACGCGGCGCTCTACGGCATCTGCCACGCCGTGATCACCGGTCTCGGCGCGAGCCCCGGCCTCGGTTTCGTCCATACGGGTTCGGCCATCTCCTTCGTCCTGGACATCGCCGACCTCTACAAGGCCCAGCACACCATCCCCCTCGCCTTCGACCTGGCGGCCGAGGGACTCACCGGCGAACGGGACGCCCGAGTCGGCCTCCGCGACCAGATAGCCGAAGCCAAGCTGCTCAGCCGCATCGTCAGCGACGTCAAAACCCTGCTCACACCTGCCGGATCCGCCGACGCCGACGCCGACAGCCCGGAGACCACCAGGCTCTGGGACGAGCGGAACGGAGACGTACCGGCCGGTGTGAACTGGGCCCACCACGCACCAGCAGACGACCACGACGTTCCGACACCGCAGCCCCAACCGGCACCCTCCACCGACATGGACGGCCAGCACATCGCCATCATCGGCCCCGAGTTCCCGGAACCCCCTCCACAAGAGCAGAAGCCATGACCGTCATCGTCCTGATCGCCGCGCCTCCGGGCCTACGCGGCCACCTCACACGCTGGATGGTCGAAGTCAACGCCGGCGTCTTCGTCGGCAACCCCAGCCGCCGCGTCCGCGACCGCCTCTGGGAACTCCTGGCCGCCCGAATCGGCGACGGCCAAGCCGTCCTCGTCGAACCCGCCTCCAACGAACAAGGCTGGGCCGTCCGAACAGCAGGCGAAGACCGCTGGCGCCCCGTCGACTACGACGGCCTCATCCTCTCCGCCCGCAACCGCCACGAGTACCGAACCCCCAACCCCGATTCCAACTAAACAAAATCAGCCCCCCACCCCGATAAACACCCAGGTCAAGAAGCGTGGCCCCCGCACCCGCGGGGATGGTCCGCCGAAGGGGTTCGCCACGCTTTGCGGATGGCTGTGGCCCCCGCACCCGCGGGGATGGTCCGTGCGGCCGTGAGTTCGCCGTGGGCGGGCGGCTGTGGCCCCCGCACCCGCGGGGATGGTCCCTCAATGGAACCTTCGTGCAGTTGCGCCACAACGTGGCCCCCGCACCCGCGGGGATGGTCCGTGCCTGAGGACCACGACCCAAGCCGCCTCGTCGTGGCCCCCGCACCCGCGGGGATGGTCCGCCCCGGTGTCGGCGCGGCAACGACGGGGGTACGTGGACCCCGCAATGGGGTTCACCCCACGGCTCGGCGGGATCGGACTGAGACGACGCCGTCGACTGTCGCGCACATGCGTTCGATGGTGGGGGCCGTGCTTCTGAACGGCAGCCGCCCGCCGAGCTTCACCCGACCGTCGCGCACGTCGACCGTGAAGGCCGCGGGATCGAGGCCCAGCGTGTCGCCGAGTACGTCTTCAACGATCTCCTTGCGGATGTCCTCGTCCGAGCGGAGGAAGATCGCCAACAGGTCACGGCGGCTCACGATGCCCACCAGACGGTCCTCCTCGTCGACGACGACGAGCCGCTTGACGCCCTGGACCTCCATCAGCCGGGCCGCCTCGACCACGGACCACGCCGGGCGGGCGCAGACGGCCGGTGCCGACATCAGCTCCTCCGCCCGCGTACCCTCAGCCTTCGCACGCTGCCAGGCCTCCAGGTCCGGAACCGGCGGCTGATCGCCGGGCGCGGCATCCTGGTCGGCGGTCTTGCGGAGCAGGTCTCCTTCCGAGACGACCCCGAGGACGTGGCCCTCGGGGTCCACCACGGGTACCGCGGTGACACGGTGGGCGGAGAGGGCCTGAGCGATCTCCTTGAACGGTGCGTTCGCGTGGACGCTCACCACCTCACGGGTCATGAGCTCTCCGATTCTGCGATGCCGCATCACCGGCTCCTTCCGTCAACGGTCAGTCGAGTGGTGCAGCGCGACCACTCCGTCGACGGAGCGGCACAGCCGGTCGATCACCGCGATGTCGGCGTGTTCCCGCGCGCTGTGCGTCAGGGGCACCACCCCGTCCTCGACGGCGACGTGGACGGCGTCGGACGGGAGCGCCAAGGTCCTCGTCAGCACGTCGCGCTCGATCTCCTCGCGGATGACGGAGTCACGGCGCAGGAACGGCCGGAGCAGGTCGCTGCGGCTGACGATGCCGACGAGGCGCCCGGTGTCGTCCGTCACGGGTAGGTGTTTCACGCTGTTGCGGCGCATCGTGCGGGCGGCCTCGACGAGATTCCAGTCTGGACGCGCCACGATGGCCGGTGACGTCATCAGCTCGGCCGCGGTCTCCGCGTCGGGCGGTGGCCGCCGGGCACCGGCCCACCGGCCCTCCAGGTCGGGGAGCTCGGAGGCGGCCCGTAGCAGATCGCCTTCCGAGACCACGCCCAAGAGGCGCCGGGCCTCGTCGACGACCGGGACCGCCGAGACGGCGTGGTCGGCGAACAGCCGGGCGATGGCCTTGAACGATGTCGCCGGAGCAGCGGTGACGACCTTGTGTGTCATCACCTCGGAGATAGTGCGGTGCTGCATGGCCGACCTCCTTGCCGGAAGCCCCGCGCTGGCCGCGCTGTCCACGCTCGTCGGTACGCGGAGTGCGACGGCAGTGCCGAACGGTCCCGATCCGGGACTGGTCGCCCCATGGCGGTGGCCCGGCTGCACGTCGGCGCCGCCCCGGTGTGACGACGAGCCGTCGTCACACCGGACCCGAACGGCCCTCGCCCCAGCCCTCGGTCCGTGCTTCCCTGGAAGTGAGGAGGGACCCGCTTCCAGCGGCGTGGGGAAGCGGCCACCGAGCCGCGCACCGCGCACTCAGGATCCACGAGAAGTGGATGGGTCTCTCCTCCCGTCGCGTCCGCCCCATCGATCGAGCGTTCCGTCGCCCCGCGACGCTGACCACGCCGGGCCCGCACGGACCGCTACCAGGGACCGAACGGCCCTACCCCGCTCTCCCGCCCGGCGTGAATGTGGCAGCAAACCAACTCGCACCCGAAAGGGGTGGGGGCCATGAATAGGCAGCCCCTCGTGGTCGGAGTCGACGGTTCCGACGCCAGCCTCTCGGCGGCCGACTGGGCCGCCGCCGAGGCCGTACGGCTGGATCTCCCCCTGCGCATCCTGTACGCCAGTGCGTGGGAGTGGTATGAGGGACCCGTCGTACCGGCCTGGGGCGTGGGTTCCCGGCCCGCTGGCCAGGCGCTCTCCGAGCGCATCACGACCAAGGCCGTCGAACGCGTCCGGGCCCGCGCGCCGGGCCTCACGGCCACCGCGGAGGTTCGCCCCGAAGGGGCGGTCGACGCTCTGCTTGAGGAGGGACGCTCGGCTGAGGCCGTCGTCGTCGGATCTCGGGGGCACGGGGAGCTCGCCGGGCTGCTTCTCGGTTCCGTCAGTCTCGCCGTGGCCGCCCGTTCCCACTGCCCTGTCATCGTGGTGCGGGGCGACCAGCAGGCACTGGAGGCACGCCACGAGCGCGTTCTGCTCGGCATCGGCGACCATGACGTCGACTCGTCCGCCGTCGACTTCGCCTTCCGGGAGGCGGCCGCGCGCGACTGCGAGCTCGACGTCGTCCGGGCCTGGCGGGGTCCGGTACCCGAACCGCCGTACAGCCCGATGCTTTTCAGCAGCTCCATCGGACATGAGGAGGGGCGGGCGGCCGAACTCCTTGAGAAGGCCGTCGAGACAGCGGCGCATGCCCATCCCGGAGTACGGCTCCGGCGCACCACAGCCGAAGGACCGGCGCGCAAGGTACTCGTCGAGCGGTCGGCCGCCGCCGACCTGCTGATCGTGGGGGCACGGCGTCGGCACGCCCTCGTCGGCATGGAGTTGGGACGGGTCGCCCATCGAGTCCTGCACCATGCTGCCTGCCCGGTGGCCGTCGTCCCGCAGCACTCCCGCGTATCGATCGAGGGAGAGCCGCGCTGACCAAGTCTGCCCTCCCCGCACGGCGACGTGGGACGCCGGGTCGTCGCGCGAGGTGACCGGCTCGGTTCAGCCAGGGCTGGAGTGTCTGCCCGGAAACGGGCGCGGCGAGCGCTGGTGTGCGCGGCGTATCGGCAGCCGGGGTCCTGGTCCCGGCTGCCGTCGGCCGCGGGCACTCCGTCATGGGTCCGGGTCCCACTCCACAGACTGCCGCACGGCCCACGGACTGTCGCACGGCGGCTCCGAACGGACCGGCCGGCCCCACTGGTTGACCCTCTCGGCACTCGGGCGTGTCGGCCCACGGGCGGCAGGGTGGAGGTATGACGAAGCCCCGGAGAGGTGAGCACGATGCAGCGCATCCGGATCAGCCGCCGCCCCCAGCAGCCCCGTCGGCCACGCCCTCTCGATCTGCGAACGCCCTCCGGGCACCCGCTCCGGTACTGAGACGGGGGCGGAGCCGCCCAGTGCTCGTCTGCCTAAGCGGCTCGCGTCGAGGCCTGCGGGCTCTCGTCAACAGGGACCGCGACCGTGCACGGTGCCCGATGCGCACCGTGTCCGTGAGTGCCGTGTTCCTGTGAAGCGCGGACCGCCACCCCGGCGGGCCGAGGCACGGGCGCGAGCGTGGAGGCGTCTGGTCGACCGTGTCGTGGGGGCACGGCGGCAATGGTCGGCATGTTGACAGCCTGAGCACTGTCCCTGGCCGCGGCGGGGCCGTCGTACGACGCCTGCGCCAGGCCTGCGCCAGGTCACCGTCCGCACGCCGGCCGACCGGGCGGCTGAGTGGGCGGTCGTCGAGCCTCACTGGTCGCGAGGCCGTCGTGTCCGGGCCCGACGATGTCTGACCGGCCGTCCGCCGGGGGCCGGGAAGGACGGGCGAGCGCCGTGCTCCATCGGGTAGCGCCGTGCTCCATCGGGTGCCGTGCTCCACTCCGGCGGCACCGCCCCAGGACGCGACCGGTCCGGGCGCGTCACCGTGGCGTGAGTCGGCACCGTACGTCCACCACCCCCGGCACAGTCCAGGCGAGCCGCTCGGCGAGCGGGATCAGAGAGGCGTCGCGGACCTGACCGGACAGGGTCACGACGCCTTCCGTGACCAGAACGCTCACGTCCGTGCGGGAGAGCGGGAAGACCGGCTCGACGACTTCGGAACGTACCTCCGCCGCGAGGTCGTCGTCCCGCCGCAGGAAGACCTTGAGCAGGTCGGCGCGGCTCACGATGCCGTGCAGGGCACCGCTCGCGTCGACGACGGGGAGTCGTTTGATCCGGCGCGTGGCCATCAGGCGCGCGGCGCGGGGGAGCGAGGCGTCCGGGCGGATCGTGACGGCCGGGGCGGTCATCAGGTCCTCGGCCCGCACAGAGTCGGCCTTCGCGGTGGCGTTGAGGCGGCGCAGCCGCTCGAACAGGCCGGGGCGGTGCTCGTGGAACTCCTCTTTGGGCAGCAGATCCGCCTCCGAGACGATGCCGATGACGCGGGCCTCGCCTTCGACGACCGGCAGGGCGCTGACCTTCCACCGCTCCATCGCCGCCACGATCTCCTTGAAGGACGCGCCGGGTGCGACCGCGACGACCTGGTGCGTCATCACATCGGCGACGGTGTTCGGGCGCACAGACACGGTTTTTTCCTCAGCGGGCGTCGGCGAGTGGTGCGTGGGTGGTGTCGGGGTCATGACGCGCCTCCTTCGGTCTCCCCGCTCAGCGGATCAGAACGGCCTCACCGGAGCGGGGAACGACGGTCGTCCAGCCCAGTTCGCGGTCGATGCGGTCGCGCAAGGCCTCGGACGCCTCGTCCTCGCCGTGGACGAGGTACGTGGTGTGGGGCGGTGGCGCCGAACGCAGCCAGTCAAGGATCTGGTCCGCGTCCGCGTGGGCCGAGAAATGCGGGATGTCGGCGATCTCGGCGCGCACCGGCGTGTAGTCGCCGAACATTTTTAGGGCGCGTGCCCCGTCCACGAGGTCGCGGGCCCTGGTGCCGGCGGCGGCGAACCCGACCACGGCTACCGCGTTGCGCGGATCGGGAAGCAGCCGGTGCAGATGGTGCAGAACACGGCCGCCGGTCGCCATCCCCGCGGAGGAGACGATCACGGCCGGGCCCTCGACGTGGTTGATCTCGATCGACTCTGCGACGGTGCGGGCGGCCTGGAACGGATCCGGGCGCAGCGCACGCTCGCCCCAGGCCAGCACCTCCGGCCTGAGCTGCGAGGAATGGGCGCGCACGGCGGCGCGGTACACGTCGAGGGCCGCCAGCGCCATGGGGCTGTCCACGAACACCGGGACGGCGGCCGGGAGGAGTCCGTCACGGCGCAGGGCGGCCAGTTCGTGCAGGACGACCTCGGTACGGTCGAGGGCGAAGGCGGGGACGACCACGGTTCCGCCGCGGGCGAGGGTCCGTGAGAGGACACCGGCGAAGGCCGAGCGGCCCGCCGACGGGTCATGGGCACGGTTCCCGTACGTGGATTCCATCAGGAGCACGTCGGCACCCGTGAACGGCTCCGGCGGCAGCAGCAGGGGATGACCCGGACGGCCCAGGTCCCCCGAGACCGCGAGGACGTGTCCGTCTTCCATGGTCAGCCGGGCCCAGGCCGAGCCGAGGATGTGCCCGGCCCGGTGCAGTGTCAGCCGTACTCCGGCCATGACCTCCACGTCGGCCCCGAACGAGACCGGGTCGAAGAACGCGAGGGCCTTCTCCACGTCGCCCTCGTCGTAGAGGGGTTTGGCCGGACGGTGCTTCGACCAGCCGCGCTCGTTGGCGTGCTGGGCCGCCTCCATCTGCAGCCGGGCGCTGTCGCGCAGCACGATCCCGGCCAGGCGCGCGGTGTCCGCGGTGGCCAGGACCGGTCCCCGGAACCCGTAGCGGACCAGCCGGGGCAAATAGCCGCAGTGGTCGAGATGGGCATGGGTGACGATCACGGCGTGGATATCGGCGGGGTCGCGCGGCGGCCGCTCCCAGTTGCGTCGCCTCAGGTCCGCGAAGCCTTGGAAGAGACCACAGTCGACGAGGATCCGGGCGTGATCGCTCTCGACCAGGAACTTGCTGCCGGTGACCGTGCGCACGCCGCCCAGGAAGCTGAGCAGCGCTGCACGTCGTTTTGTGGAACGCGGGGTCGTCCGGGACATGGCCGGCCCTCCTCGGTGCGAGGTCAGTGGTGGGCCACGACGGCGACAGGCGCGGTGCAGTGGTGTATCACCGTGTGGGTGACGGAGCCGATATGGGCGCCCAGCGGGGACCGGCGGCCGCGTCGGCCGACGACCACCAGATCCGCGTCGGCGGCGCTCCGCACCAGCAAGGAGGAGGGCGCGCCGATGGGCGTCTGCGCGACGACCGGCACCGAAGGGTGCTTCCGCCGCCAGGGAGCCAGGGCGTCCCCGAGGCCGCGGGCGACGCCGGGGGCCAGGTCCTGCTCGACTCCTACGAGAATGGAGGCCTCACGAACGAGCGGTGGGAGCGACCATCCGTAGAGTGCTCGCAGCCGGCTGCCGCGCCGTGCGGCCTCCTCGAACGCGAAGTCCAGGAGTGGGTCGCAGGTCTGGCGGATGTCGACGCCGACGACTACGTCTCGGCAGGATTCCTCCGTACCGCCCTGATCCTGACTCGGAGCGGCTGGTACCCGTACAAGAACGACTGGCGACTCGGACGCGGTGATCGCCTTCATGGCGACGGATCCGAGGACGAAGCCCATGACGCGGCCCAGCCCGCGGGAGCCCAGCACGAGAAGGTCGGCTTCGGCTGCCTCGGCGGCCAGAGCCTCCGCCGGCGGCGCTGGCAACTGTCGTGTGGTGACTTTCAGAGACGGGTGACGTCGCCGCAGTCGTTGCGCGACGTCGGACAGAAGCCGGTGGGCCTCACGTCGTTGCTCGTAGCCGAAGGGTCCGGGATCGTCCGTCCAGCCGGGCCGCTCGTCCGCGTGTACGAGGCGCAGCGGCGCCTCCCGCAACAGCGCTTCCCGTGCCGCCCATTCGGCGGCGGCGGCGCTTTCGGACGAGCCGTCCAGGCCAGCGGTTACCTGGCGGGTCATGGCTGCTGACCTCCTTCGTGCCGCTCGCGCGGCCACGGCTCCAGAGTCCGGCGCGGCATCCCGTCGAGGAAGGGCCGAGCGGTCCCCTGACCTGCCCCATGCGTCCCGCGCGCCGGACGGTCCCTGGGCTCAGTCGGCTGACCGGCCTGGCGACGGCCTTCGCCGACCGCGCCGCGCCGCCGCTCCCGCGTCGTGGCTATCCGTACGGGCGCCGGCGGTGGGGCCGTGGAGGGCCTCCATGTCACCGTAGGCCGCGATCATCAGTTGACGGCCGAGGTCTTGGAGGGCACGACTCGCCGACAGTTCGTCGCCGATCTCCGGCACAGCCCCGTCGACGGGGCTGCAGTGGGCGACGCCCTGGCCGGTGACCACGGTGGTTCCCGTGTCCAGCACGACGCGGGCCTTCGTAGTCCTGTCCTTCTCGAACAGGTAGAGCCGGATCCGCCACTCGGCTGTGTGCGTCATGACCCTCCTCCGTTCGGTTGCCTCGTGTCTCCAGTCCACAGGGGTCGGACGCGGTCCCGAAGGGGCCGAACAGGGAGCACTCGGGGGCCGAAAAGCCCCGCGCCGCGGCCTGACGGACGAACGGACCACGCGGAAGGGACCAGTCGGTCCTGCCGCGTCGGGCTCCCTGTGCGTAGCGTGCTGACCAGAGCCGGTCGCAGGCGCGGTCGACGGCCGGCGCCTGGGACACAGACCCGTGGAGGAGCCATGACATCCGAGCGGATACATCCGGTCGTCTTCGGCGTCGACGCTTTGGACCAGGATGCCGCCCTGGCCTGGGCGGCGGACGAGGCCGCCCGTCGCGGGGCGCCCCTGCGACTGGTCCACGCGGTGCTGCCGGTGACCCATCACGTGCGCGGCGTCGAGGAGACCGCGCATCACAAGGCCCTGCGTCGGCTGGGGGACGCGGTGCTCGACAAGGCCACGGCACGTGCTCACGAACGGCAGCCGCGTCTTGAGGTCACGACGTACGTCACGGATGCCAATCCCGCGCAGGCGCTGGTGCGGCAGTCCGCACACGCGGGGCTGGTGGTCCTAGGCTCGCGGCGGCTGGGCAGGCTGGCGGAGGTGCTCAGCGCGGCTTCCACGACGGTCCCCGTGAGCGCGAACGCCGTCTGCCCGGTGGCCGTGGTTCCGGAGACCGAGCGCACGGTGGCGGATCCCCCGTATCTCGTCGTCGGAGTGGACGGCAGTCCGTCGGCGGACGCGGCACTGGACCACGCCCTGGAACAGGCCGCCTCGTGCCGCGCCTCGGTACACGCGGTGTGGGCGTGGCGGCCTCCGTTGCTGGGATTCGCCGACGAGCATGCCGTGATCGACTCGTGCCGTAGGCAATTGGACGAAGCGATCGCGAGACGGCCGACGGCCTGTCGGGAGGTGCCGTTGAGCCGTGCGGTCCTGCGAGGGCATCCGGTGGACGTACTGGCCGAGGCCGCCGAACACGCCCTCGCCGTGGTCGTCGGCCGCCGTGGCCGGGAGGGGTTCACGGGCATGCGGCTCGGCTCCGTTCCGCACGGTTTGCTGCATAGGGCCGCCTGCCCGGTGGTCACCGTGCCCCTGCCCGCCCGCCCGCACGCACGCTGACCGGCACCGGATCGACCGCTGGCTAGAGGAAGTCGAGTACTTCGGTGGCCGGTCTGCGGGGTGTGGCCCGTCCGGCGGGACCGTATCCGAGCCGGATGATCATGTGCACGTAGCCCGTGCCCGACAGCGGATCACGCGCCATCGTCCGTAGCTCCGGCCATTCCAACGGCTGGGAGATCACCGAAGTGGCCAGCCCGTCCACAGTGGCCTGGAGCAGTACGCGTTGCATGGCCTGCCCTGCCCGCAGCCAGTCAGCGGGCCGGTCGTCCCTGGTTCCGAGGAGCACGATTTGAGGTTGCTCCTCGAAGCGCGCCGACTCACGGGACGCGGTGCGCGGCGATGTGCGGAAATCCCGTATGGGCGTGTTCACCCCGTACTGCCGGGGACCCAGGGCGTACGGCGGGATGCCCTCGGTCAGTGCGGCGCCGCCCTCGGCGCGCACCCAAGAGGCGAGTTCGGCTCGCAGTTTCTTGTCCATGGCCTCGAACCGCGCGGAGTCGTGTACGAGGGCGAGCACGGTGTCCGCGTGCCACGGGCCGGGTACGGTCAGTCGACAGCCTTCGAGGACGGCGGCTGAGCGTAGTCCGTCGAGGATGGCCTGCGGGACGCGCTCGTCGGAGTAGGGGAAGCGACTGGTGTGCCGACGTCGCAGCGCAGGCCAGAGCGGGGCCAGATCGTCGGCCACACCGAGTTCGGTGAGCTCGTGGAGCGTCACCTGGGCGAGGAGCCACGGACGGTCCGCGTCCGGCAGGTGTCGTACGGACGCGCCCAGGCTCTGACGAGCCGCCCCCACTCTCAGGTTGAACACGGCGGCGGCGCACCCCAGGTGGAGTCCGCGGTGCTGTGGGTCGGCGAGTGGCAGGGTGCGGTCCGGGTCGCCGTGCACCTCGATCGTGTCGCTTCCGACCCGGTGCGCGAAGCGCCATGGCTGAGTGTTGTTCATCGACGGAGCGGTCACCGCGTCCTCGACGAGCGAGGTCACGAGGGCCCGGTCAGGGTGGAGGGCCATGGGCCGTCGCCTCCCGAGGCAGAGGTATTCGCTGTGGTCTCGCCTTCCACTCTCCCCGCGACGGGCAGCCTCGGAACAGGGCCGAACGGGTCCCGGCCGACGCCCCGCGGCGGCCGTCGGGCCCGGTGAGAACGGCCGCTACCACACCCGCGCCGAGGTGACTCCCTCGAGGGCTCGGCATACTGTGAGAACGGTGCCCTCGCATGCTCGAGAGACCGGAGGCCGTCATGGGCGCGACCCCTCACGACACGCCGCGGCCGGGAATGCCCCGGCTGCGGATGGACGAACGACTCGACGAGCTCCAGTCCCGGATCGGAGAGATACAGGGCACCCGAGACCGCCTCCTGGGGCTGCTGGAGGCGGTGATGTCGGTCGGGCGGAGGCTCGACCTGCCGCAGGTGCTGCAGGGCATCGTCGAGGCCGCGGTGTCGCTCGTGGACGCGGAGTACGGTGCGCTCGGCGTGATCGGCGACGACCGCAAGCTCGTCGAGTTCGTGCCCGTCGGGGTCGACGACGAGACGCGGAAGCGCATCGGCAGCCTTCCCGTCGGCCACGGGCTGCTCGGCGAGCTGATCCGCCACCCCGAGCCGCTTCGGCTTGACGAGTTGTCGCACCACCCCGCCTCGTACGGATTCCCGCCCCACCACCCGCCGATGCACTCCTTCC
The DNA here is from genome assembly GCF_054788135.1 of Streptomyces sp. O3. NCBI lineage: Bacteria > Bacillati > Actinomycetota > Actinomycetes > Kitasatosporales > Streptomycetaceae > Streptomyces > Streptomyces sp. O3. The sequence goes on along the minus strand of NZ_JBTVYK010000008.1, from coordinate 25,871 downwards.
TCGGCGTGCCCATCCGGGTCGGCGACGAGGCGTTCGGCAACCTCTACCTCACGGAGAAGCACGGTGGCGCCCATTTCGACGAGGAGGACCAGGCCGTCGTCCAGACTCTCGCCGCCGCGGCCGGAGTCGCCGTCGAGAACGCCCGACTCTTCTCCGAGGCACGCCTGCGCCAGCGGTGGCTGGCCGCGAGCGCCGACTTCACCAGCGCCCTGCTCTCGGGCGACGAGGAATCCCATGTCCTTGAGGGGATGTTGCAGCAGGCCGTCGACATCACCGGCGCGGACATGGGTGTCTTCTACTTCGTGGGCGAGCAGGGCGAGCTGCGGGGATCCATCGCGCTGGGCACGAACGCCGACGTTCACCGCGGGTTCGTGCTGCCGAGCAGTGAGGGCACCCTGGTGGCGGCGGCCCTCGCCGCCGACGGCCTGGTCGTGGTCGCGGACGTGGAGCACGATGAACGGGTGACCGTGCAGCCGGAACGCTGGAAGGGCTTCGGCCCGGCCGTCGCCGTCACTCTCGGAACGAAGGAACGCCTGAGCGGCGTGCTGATGCTCGCCAGGACTCGGGACCGTCCGCTGTTCTCCTCGGCCGAGACCACTCCGCTGCCCGGATTCGCCGGACAGACGGCCCTGGCGCTCGAACTCGCCGACCGTCGTCGCGACGCCGAGCAGGTGACCCTCCTGGAGGACCGCGATCGGATCGCCCGTGACCTGCACGATCTGGCGATTCAGCGGCTCTTCGCCACGGGAATGACCATTCAGAGCGCGCAGCGCTTCATCGAGCATCCGAAAGCCTCCGAGCGGCTCGCCCGTGCCGTCGACGACCTGGACGCCACCATCAAGATCATCCGGTCTACCATCTTCGGCCTGCGGGAGCGCGACGCCTTCGACCTGCCGCAGCGGCTACGGATCCGGGCCGTCCACGCCGTCGACGAGGCGGCGGCGGCCCTCGGATTCGCCCCCGCGCTGCGGATGGAAGGCCTCGTCGACACCGACGTGCCAGCGGAGACCGCGGACGAGGTGATCGCGGTCATCGGAGAAGCACTCACGAACGTGGCCCGCCACGCGCGGGCGCGCCACGTGGACGTCGCCGTCGTCGTCTCCGCCGAGGGAGTCCTGACCCTGACCGTGGACGACGACGGCGTCGGCATCCCCGAAGGCGGCAGGCGCAGCGGCCTGAAGAACCTCGCCGAACGCGCCGAACGCCTCGGCGGCGAGCTGTCGCTGGCGCGGCGCGAACCGTCCGGCACCCGGCTGGAGTGGCGGGTCCCGCTGCGCTGACCTCCTGGGCAGACTCAGTTGGGCGGTGCGCCATGCCCACGACGGTCATGCGCCTGCCCGTGCGCTTGCCCGTGAACCTGCTCGTGCGCCTGGGCGACGATCACCGCGGCCTGCACCCGGCGGGCGACGCCGAGCTTGCCCAAGAGCCGTGAGATGTGGTTCTTGACCGTCTTCTCCGACAGGTACAGACGGTGGGCGATCTCCTGATTGGTCAGCCCCTCGCCGATCAGGTCGATCACCGCGCGCTCGCGCTCTGTGAGCGCCGCCAGGCGTTCGTCCTCCGGCGGCTTCCCGGCTTGAGGATCGCGCAGGGTGCGCATGAGCCTGGCGGTGGTGGCCGGGTCCAGCATCGACGCTCCGGTAGCCACGGTGCGTACCGCGGCGACCAGATCGGACCCCTTGATCTGTTTGAGGACGTACCCGGCGGCCCCGGCCATGATCGCGTCGACGAGGGCGTCCTCGTCGTCGAATGAGGTCAGCATGAGACAGGCGAGTGCGGGCATCCGGGAGCGCAGCTCGCGGCATACGGAGATGCCGTCCCCGTCGGGCAGCCGTACGTCGAGGACGGCGACGTCCGGCCGGAGCGCGGGACCGCGCGCCAGGGCCTGCTCGGCGGTCGACGCCTCCCCGACCACCTCCATGTCGGATTCGTCGCCGATCAGGTCGCGGATGCCCCGCCGTACGACCTCGTGATCGTCCACGAGGAAGACTCGGGTGATTGCCGCAGGTTCCTCGGTCATGCCAGACCCCCGGTCGTCGGCAGGGCTATCCGCCCTGCCCGTGCTTCCATTGTCTACGGCGGCCCCAGTCGCGCACATGACGGCAGGGGCGGCTCAGGCCGCCTCGGCACCGGTCTCGCCGAGGGCGATCCGGACGTCGGGTCCTCCTGAGGCGAGCGGGGCACGGGTTACCGACCGCCGCCGTGTGGGGCGTACACCCACGAACAGCCGACCAGCCCACCCGCTCACCCACTCCGGCGTGATCGATGACCGCGGGCCGCCTGCCGGGCACCCGTACGACCCGTACGACGAACGCGATCGTTCCAGCGCGGACGGTCATTCGAGGCCTCCTCGTCGGAGTCTGCCACCAGTCTGCTCCGGACCGCCGCTTCACGAAGGGGCCGAACGGTCCCTCTGGAGGCCCACTCGGTTCCCGCCTGCCAGGCGCTGCCACGGGCGCTGAGTCGCGACCCTGCCCATGACCCGTGCCTTGCGCCTACGCTGGCCAGGACGGCTACGCCACCAGGGGGCACGCATGGATCTGCCAGACGAGCTCAGCACCGGTGAACGCATCAGGGTCCTGCGGGAGTCGCGTGGCATGACTCGCCCAACCCTGGCCCATCTCTGCGGGCGCGGGCCGGACTGGCTCAAGAAGATCGAGACAGGCGAACGTGAACTTCGTTCCCACACACTGCTGTTGCGCCTCGGTGTCGCGCTCCAAGTCTCCGACCTGTCCGCCATCACCGGAACGGCCGAGGGCATGGGGCAGTCAGTCCCGCTCGGCAGGCTGAACCACCCCGCCATGCCCGAGATCTGGACGGCGGTCATGAACCGCAGTCTGGCCGCGCCGACCACGGGCCCCACTGAACCAGCGGTCCTGCAAGGCCGCGTCGACCAGACATGGCGTCTGTGGCACACCTCCGACTACAATCGGACGGAAGTGGGGGCGCTGCTGCCCGGACTCATCCGCGACGGCGAAACCGCCGTACGGACTCTGGACAACGATCAGCGCCGCGCCGCGCTGGTTGCGCTGTCTGACGTCTACCGACTCACCGGCCAGGCCACCGCGTACGTCGCCCCCGCCGAACTGGCGTGGGTCGTCGCCGACCGTGCCCTTTCCGCGGCGCAGGACGCCGACCAGCCCGCGGCCATAGCCGCTGCCGCATGGAACATGGGCAACATCCTGCGCGAGACCAGCTACCCGGAAGAGGCACTGCGCGTCGTCACCGAAGCCGCTGATCTCATCCGGCCCCACCTTGATGGCGGCCCCGACGACTGGCGCGGCGTCTACGGCGCACTCCAACTCCACGCCGCCGTCACTGTCGCGCGCGAAGGTCGCGAGGGCGACGCGTGGCGGTACTGGGACAAGGGCGACCAGGTCGCCAAATCGCTTCCAGGCTCGTACGTCCACCTGTCCACGGTGTTCGGCCGGGCCAACGTCGACTTTCACGCCGTCAGCATCGCGACCGATCTTCGCAAGGCGCAGAAGGCCCTCGGACTCGCCGACGACCTTGACCCTGACGTCATGCCCTCCCGTGAGCGTCGCGCCCGCTTGTGGGTTGAGGTGGCCCGCGGACATCTTCAGCGCGGCGACCGGACCGCGGCTCTGCACGTCATGCAGATGGCCCATCAGATCGGTGCCGAGACCGTGACCTACACCCCGTCGGCCCGCGTCGTCGCCGCTGATCTGTGGCGCTCGGCACCACGTGCCATGCGCAAGGACGCGGGTCGCCTGGCAGAGGCCGTTGGCGTAGCCACCCACTGACCAGGGGGACAGGCCGGGATAGGGGGACGGACTGTCCCCCTTCTCTGTTGCGCGGGCCCTTACGGTGACGCACCCAACTTCGCGTCTACCGAACGAGGTCACGCATGAATCCGGGCACCCGATTGCACGCCTCGACTCGTCATCATGAGCAGCCCACCAGCGACAGCATCACGGGAGGAAGGCGCGTTTCACTGGCCCTGTACGCCGTCGACGAGCATCGCGCCGACGGCGATCTCGCCCTGTCATGCGCCGACGCTGAGTCGCTGCTCGCCTCGCTCCTTGCGGTACTGGGCACCACCACGCGTGCGCTGCAACGGCGTTGGCGTTGGCGTCGGCGTCTGGCCCTGGTGCTTGCGGCTGACTACGGGATTGATCTCGACACGCGGGTTCTGCACTCGGCGGGGGTGGCCTGATGGGCACCGCATCGTGCTGCGGCGGGTGCGGCAGCGCCGAGGGGCCGCACGCGACCGTCACCGGTGAGACCGGCGGGCAGACGCGTCACTGGTTGCTGTGTCAGGCGTGCGCGGGCAGCAGCGTCGCCCCTGCTGTTGTGCGGCGGTCGGTGCCGCAGTTCTGCGTACGGTGCGACCGGGTGACCGACGACCCGGTCGTGGTCGACGTGGTGCACCAGAACTCCGGGCCCGGCTACACCCTGTACGCCTGCCCCGCCTGCGCCGAACGCCTGCCCATCGCCCGCTACGCCGGGGGTGACCGGTGAACGCCCCGAAGGCCACGGATACGACGTGGTTCTCAGCGGAGTGCAAGGTCGCGCAGCGCCCGGAGTACACGGGCCTGCACAGCGAGTGCCGCCAGACCGAAGACGTGCCCATGCCCCACGGCACGGGCGTGCTGCTGGTGCACCGCTGCCCGTGCCCGTGCCACGGACCGATCAACGGAGGCGCACGGTGAACGGAGGGCACGCGGTCACCGTGCCCACTCGTGACCGCGGACAGTGGGTCACTGTCGTCGTCGGCGGTGATCCTATGGTTGCTTCGCTTGGTGAGGCGACCGTGCGCCTGTGGGGCGGTCGGTTTGGCGTCAGGTCAGTAGCGCGGCGACCTGTTGGCGGGCTTGGTGCAGCCAGGCGGCTCGGGTTTCTTCGGGGGAGTCGGAGACGGTGCGGAATACGGTGCGGCGGATGTCGGTGACGCCGGTGTACGGCAGGACGCAGGCGGTCCAGATGCGGGCCAGTGGGTCGCCGAACTCGGTGTGCTCGCGTGGGGCGGGTGTGTCGGAGGTGTTCAGGATGAGTGCGCGGGTGGCCTTGAGCAGGCCGGTGGGCTCGCCGTCCGCGGTGCCGAGTTTGTAGGCGACGCCTGGTGTGAGTACACGTTGTATCCAGCCGGTGAGGATGGCGGGTGGCATGCCCCACCAGTTCGGGTGGATGAACACCAGTGCGTCGAGGGTGGCTACTTCGGCCCGGTGTTGTTCTACTCCGGCGTCGTGGCTGGCGGTCGCCGATACGGTCTCCGTCTCGTCGGCCGACAGTACGGGGGCGAATCCCTCGGCGCAGAGGTCGTGGGCGAGGACGTCGCAGCCCCGGTCGCGCAGTTCTTCCCGGACGGTGTCGAAAACGGCGTGGTTGAAGCTGCCCGGCCGCGGGTGTGCCAGGTAGACCCCTATGCGCATGGAATGTCCCCCGTCATCGATGTCAAGTGGTGTCTTCGGTGGGTGTGGGCGGGGCGGGGTACGGCGGTCGTCCGGCCGCCGTACCCCGGCCTCCCGCCCGGACTGCCCCGCCCCGTCCCGTCAGGCCGTCAGGCCGTCAGGCGTCGATGATCACCGGGATGATCAGCGGCTTGCGGCGGTGGGTGCGGAAGGCCCAGTTCGCCACCGCGCGGGCGATCAGCTGCTCCAGCTGGTGTGCGTCGCCGACGCCCTCCTCGGCCGCGGCCGCGAGGGTCTTCTCGATCACCGGGATGACCGGCTCGAAGGTGGCGTCGTCGTGGACGAAGCCGCGGGCCAGGAAGTCCGGGGCCTCGGCCAGCGCCCCGGTGTCGGCGTCCACGATCGCGACGACCGTGACGACGCCCTCCTCGGCCAGGGTGAGCCGGTCCTTGAGGGATGCCTCGGTGGCGCCGCCGACCGTCATCCCGTCCACGTACACGTTGCCCGCGGGCACCTTGCCGGTGATGGACGCCCGGCCGTCGACCAGGTCGACCACCACGCCGTCCTCCGCGATGACCACGCGGTCCGGGTCGACCCCGGTCTTGACCGCCAGGTCGGCGTTGGCCTTCAGGTGCTTCCACTCGCCGTGCACCGGCATCACGTTGCGCGGCTTGACGATGTTGTAGCAGTAGACGAGCTCGCCCGCGCTGGCGTGGCCGGAGACGTGCACCTTGGCGTTGCCCTTGTGGACGACGTTCGCGCCCCAGCGGGTCAGGCCGTTGATCACCCGGTAGATGGCCGTCTCGTTGCCGGGGATCAGGGAGCTGGCCATCAGGACGGTGTCGCCCTTGCCGATACGGATCATGTGGTCCCGGTTGGCCATCCGGGACAGCGCGGCCATCGGCTCGCCCTGCGACCCGGTGCAGACCAGGGTGATCTTGTGGTCGGGCAGCTTCTCCAGTTCCTTGAGGCTGACGATCAGACCCGAAGGCACCTTCAGATAGCCGAGCTCGCGGGCGATGCCCATGTTGCGGACCATCGAGCGGCCTACGAAGGCGACCTTGCGGCCGTGCTCGTGCGCCGCGTCGAGCACCTGCTGGATACGGTGCACATGGCTGGCGAAGCTGGACACGATGACCCGGCGGGGAGCGGTGCGCATCACCTCCTGGATCGCCGGGTTCAGATCCACCTCGGAGGTGGTGAAGCCGGGCACCTCGGCGTTGGTGGAGTCGGTCAGGAAGAGGTCGACGCCCTCCTCGCCGAGCCGGGCGAACGCGCGCAGATCCGTGATGCGCTCGTCCAGCGGGAACTGGTCCATCTTGAAGTCGCCCGTATGCAGCACCATCCCGGCGCCGGTACGCAGCGCCACGGCGAGGCCGTCCGGGATGGAGTGGTTGACCGCGACGAACTCGCAGTCGAAGGGGCCGAACCCGCGCCGGTCGCCCTCGCGCACCCGGACCGTACGCGGTTTGATGCCGTGCTCCTTGAGCTTGGCCTCCAGGAACGCCAGCGTCAGCTTCGACGCGACGACTGGGATGTCCCGCCGCTCGCGCAGGAGATACGGCACACCGCCGATGTGGTCCTCGTGACCGTGGGTCAGGACGATCGCGACGACGTCGTCGAGACGGTCCCGGATCGAGGTGAAGTCCGGCAGGATCACGTCGACGCCCGGCTGGTGCTCCTCGGGGAACAGCACCCCGCAGTCGACGATCAGCAGCTTGCCGTCGTACTCGAACACGGTCATGTTGCGGCCGATCTCCCCGAGGCCGCCGAGGGCGACCACCCGCAGGCCTCCTTCGGGCAGGGGAGGGGCGGCTTTCAGCTCTGGATGCGGATGACTCATACCGTGACGCTACCGGAGGGGCTCGAGGGTGACACGTTGCGGGTGCGAAGCTCTGGGTGTCGTGGGTGTCGTGGGTGTCGTGGGTGTCGTGGGTGTCGTGGGTGTCGTGGGTGTCGTGGGTGCTGTGCGTGTCGTGGGTGTCATAGGGGTGCCTGCCAGGTGATGGTGTCGTCCGTGCCGCCGTCAGCGGTCACCGTCAGGCGGACTCCGGCGCGCCCGTCGCCGAGGGTGACGGTCGCGTCGACCGTGATCTCGATCCCGGAGACCGGCGGGCGTCGCGCGGCCTCGGCGGCGAGCGCCTTGCGCAGTGCGGCCAGGAGACGGTCCGCGGTGCGGCCGCTGACGCGGGTGTCCACCGGGCCGGTGAAGTGCGTGGACGGTGTCAGGCCCGTTGCCGACGCCGCGGTGGCCGCTTCGCGCAGGACCTTGCAGCGGAGGCTGGCCGGGGCCTCGGCGGGCTGCTGTTGCAGGGCGAAGATCGTGGTGCGTACCTCCTGGACCGTGGACTCCAGCTCGTCGACCGCCGTGCCGATGGCCCCCGCCACCTCCGGGTCCTCGGCCCTGCGCCGGGTGGACTCCAGCATCATGCCGGTGGCGAACAGGCGCTGGATGACCAGGTCGTGCAGATCGCGGGCGATACGGTCGCGGTCCTCGAGCACCGCGAGCCGCTGGCGGCTCTCGCGGCTGTCCGCCAGGACGAGCGCGAGCGCCGCCTGCGCGGCGAACTGCCCGGCCAGCAGGCGCTCCACGGCCGTGTAGCGGCGGGCGCCACGGGTACGGGGCAGGGCCAGGGTGCCGATCAGGCGGCCCCCGCTCTGCAGCGGCAGCAGCATGCTCGGGCCGAACCGCGACCGTACCGGCGTCGTCATCCGGGGGTCGGTCGCCGAGTCGTCCACGAACACCGGTTCGCCGCCGAGCAGCTGTTTGAGCACCGGGCTGCCGGGGGCGATGGCGGTGCCGACCAGGGCGCCCGGATCGTCGTGCGTGGAGGCGGTGACGATCTCCATCCCGCCGTCCGGCGTGGGCTGCAGGATCACCCCGGCGCTGGCGTCCGCGAGCTTTCTCGCCTCTTCGGCGACCACCGTCAGCGGGTCGGATGGGTCCGATTCACCTGATTCACCTGATTCACCCGGTTCGCTTGATGGGCCTGACTGAGCGGACGTGCCGGATCCGCCGGAGAGCAGGGCCGTGGTGACGGCCGCCGTTCCGGCGATCCACCGCTGCCGCTGCCGGGCCGTCTCGTACAGCAGGGCGTTGCCGATCGCGATGCCCGCCTGCGCGGCCAGCACTCGTACCAGCCGCTCGTCGTCGGCGGTGAAGGGCCCGCCGCGCTTCTCGGTCAGATAGAGGACTCCGAAGACCTCGGAGCGGACCAGGACCGGGACCCCGAGGAAGCTGTGCGTCTCGGGGTGGCCGTCGGGGACTGGGCAGGAGCGCGCGTCGGCGGTCAGGTCGGCGATGCGCAGGGGCTTCGGGTCGTTGACCAGCGCGCCGATCACCCCTGTGTCTGCGCACGGCAGGCGGCCGACGCGGGTGCGGGCCGCCTCGTCCGCGCCCGAGGTGAGCAGGTCGGTGAGCCGGTGGCTCCCGGCCTGGTCGTCCGGGTCGATGACGCCCAGCGCGCCGTACGACGCGTCCGTCAGCTCCGTCGCGGCGTTCACCACGTGCCGCAGCGTGGCCCGCAGTTCGAGGTCCGTGCCGACGCCGAGCACCGCGTCCAGCAGCGGCGGCCCGTACGTTCCCTCCGGCCCCGACGGCTTCTTTGGCCCGCACCGCCCCTCCGGCCCCTCCGGCCCCTCCTGCCTCGGTGGTCCTTCCGGCTCCGGTCGTTCCTCCCGCCCCGCGGGCGGTGGCCGGGTGCCGGTGTCGTCGTCCGGCGTCACGTGGGTTCCCGGTCGCCGCCGGGCGGTCCCGCGGCCATCAGTCGGCCAGCGGGTCCAGATGCATCGGCTCGATCCGGCCCTCCAGCATCGCGCCGAGCCCCAGTACGGAGCAGACGTCGGGCCGCTCCGCGATGTGCACCGGCATCCCGGTGGCCTTGCGCAGCATCTGGTCGAGCCCCGGAAGCCGCGCGCTGCCGCCGACCATCATGATCCCCCGGTCGACCAGGTCCGCCACCAGGTCGGGCGGGCAGTCCCGCAGCACCCGGCCGATGCCGTCGAGCACCGCCGTCAGCGGGGTGTGGATGGCCTCCCGTACGGCGGCCGTGCGCACCTGCACCGAGCGGGCCAGGCCGGTGGCGACGTCCCGGCCGTGGATCTCCGTGGACTCGGGGCCCTGCGGGGTCAGCCCGTTGCCGCTGAGCGCGAGTTGCAGCGGCCGTACCGACTGGCTGGGCAGCATCAGCTCGTGGTGCTGGCGCAGATGCTGCACCACGGCGTGGTCGATCGCGTCGCCGCCCACCGGGATCCGGTCGGCTGTCACGATCGCCCCCATCGAGAGCACCGCCACCTGCGTGGTCGCCGCGCCGCACACGATGATCATCGTGGCTTCCGGCCGCTCCACCGGCAGCCCGCAGCCGACCGCCGCCGCGATCAGCGTGTCCACCAGCTCGACGCGGTGCGCGCCCAGGCCGATCAGGGTCTCGGACGTGGCCCGCTGCGCGAGCGGATCGGCGTCGTGCGGGACACAGGCGGCGGCTCTCAGCCGTGGCTTGCGGCGCAGCGTACGGCGGAGCTTCTCGCCGATCAGGTGCCGCAGCATGCGCTGGGCCATCTCGATGTCGATCACGGTGCCGCCGGACACCGGCCGTACGACGCGGATGTAGGCGGGGGTGCGGCCGGTCATCTTCTCGGCGAACTCGCCGACCGCGATCAGGGCGCCGGTACGGGTGTTGACCGCGGCGACGCTCGGCTCGTCGACGACCAGGCCCGCGCCCTTCACGAACACCCGAGTCCTGGCGGCCCCCAGGTCGACGGCGAGATGGCAGCGACGCAGCTGATCGATGCTGGCGGTCATGGCAGATCCTCCCGAGAGCGCAGACCGTGCGGAGCCGCCGGGCGGCGGCCCTCTTGCCATCGTGCGCGCGCGGCGTGCGATGCGCGCGCTGGAGTGTGCCGGGCGGGGTGCCGCCGCACGGGTGGTCCGATGCGGCGGCACCCCGCCGGCCCTGCCGGACGCGCTGTTACGATCCCGTGTGACTGGAACGACTTCGGGAAACGGTCCTGACAGGGCGTCGGAGGCCGCTGCCACCGCCGCTGACACCGCCACCGATGCCACTGACGCCGCCGACTCCGCTGATACCGCCGACACCCCGGTCATATCGGGGTCGGGCAGGAAGCCGCGCGTCCTGGCCGACCTGACCCCGCTGCGCACCTCGCTCGACTACCGGCGGCTGTGGATCGGCCACACCGTCTCCTGGCTCGGCCAGGCGATGACCGCGCTCGCGGTCTCCCTCCAGGTGTACGACATCACCGGGTCCAGCTTCTCCGTCGGCCTCGTCGGCCTGTGCGCACTGGTGCCGCTGGTCGTGTTCGGGCTGTACGGCGGCGCCATCGCCGACAGTGTGGACCGCCGGAAGCTGGGTCTGGCCAGCTCGGCGGGGCTCTGCGCGCTCTCGGTGCTGCTGGCGGGCGCGGCGTTCGCCGGGTTCCACCGGGTGTGGCTGCTCTACACGATCGTGGCCCTCCAGGCGATGTGCGGCGCCCTCAACTCCCCGGCCAGGACCTCGATGGTCCCCCGGCTGCTGCCGCCCGAACAGCTGCCCGCGGCGAACGCGCTGCACACCGTGACCACCACGTCCGGCGCGATGCTGGGGCCGATGCTCGGCGGGCTCGTCGTCGGCTACTGGGGCTACCAGGCCGCGTACCTGATCGACGCGGTCGCCTTCACCGCCGCGCTGTACGCGATGTGGCGGCTGCCCTCGATGCTGCCGCAGCGCGCCGAGGGGGCTCCGGCGGGGCGGGCGTCGGTCCTGGACGGGCTGCGCTTCCTGGCCACCCGGCCGAACATCCGGATGACCTTCTTCACGGACATGTGCGCCATGGTGCTCGCCCACCCGCGCGCGCTGTTCCCCGCGATCGCCGTCGTCTGGTTCGGCGGCGACGCGAAGACGACCGGCCTGCTGGTCGCGGCCCCCGCGATGGGGGCTCTGCTCGGCGGGGTGTTCTCCGGGTGGCTCGGCCGCGTCCAGCGGCACGGTCTGGCGATCCTGATCGCGGTCGCCGGGTGGGGCGCCGCGATCGCGGTCTTCGGGCTCACCCGGAATCTGTGGCTCGGGTTGTTCTTCCTAGCGGTCGCGGGGTGCGCGGACACCGTTTCGATGGTGTTCCGCTCGACGATGCTGCAGGCGGCGACCCCGGACGAGATGCGCGGGCGGCTTCAGGGCGTCTTCATCGTGGTCGTCGCGGGCGGCCCGCGGCTCGGCGACTTCCTGGCCGGATCCGTGGCCGACCTGACCTCGCCGCGGGTGACGGTGGTGGGCGGCGGCGTGGCGTGCGTGGTCGCGGTGGGCCTGCTGGCCCTGCGGTGGCGCAACTTCGCCAGATACGACGCACGCTCCCCGGAGGCCTGAGCACCGGGGCGGCGGGCGGCGGCCCTGGGCGCGCGGTCCCGATCGCGCGCGGTCCCGGCCTCAGGCGCGCGAAGGCACGGGCGGGCGCGCCCGCCCCGCGCAACGGACGCGGCCCTTCCGGGGGCTTGGTCTCAGCCCCCGGAAGACGGTGTCCGCGTGCGGGTGCGGGTGCGGGTGCGGGTGCGGGTGCGCGTGAGCGTGCGGGGCGGGGTCAGGTCACGGGGTCACCAGGCCGCGTACGACGCCGAGCTCGACCAGGTCCTGGGGACGCGGGCGAAGGTCGTCGGCCGTCGCCTGGATCTGGGACGCGTCGCGCTTGAGGATGGCCGCCGCGAGCTCCGGGGCGATGACGGAGAAGTAGCTGTCCGGCGTCGCCCAGGTGTTGCCGGGCGCCGCGAGCGCCAGCGCGCCGCCGGAGCCGCCCTCGCCGATGACCAGCGTGGTCACCGGCACCGAGCAGTCGGCGACCGCCGCGAACAGGTCGGCGATCGCCGCGCCCGCGCCCGCCCGCTCCGCCTCCGCGTCGTTCGCCGCGCCGGGCGTGTCGACCAGGGTCAGCACCGGGATGCGCAGCCGCTCCGCGAGCCGGACCAGCCGGGCCGCGGTGCGGTAACCCGCGGGCCTGGTCGCGGCGCCGGTCTGCGCCGCGTACGCGACCGTCCGGCCGTCGCGCCGCCCGAAGCCGCACAGCATCCCCGGATCGACCCCGCCGCAGCGGTCGCCCTGGACGGCGGCGCGCTCGGTGAAGTACGCGTCCAGATAGGCCCCGGCGCGCGGGCGCTCGGGGGCGCGGGCCCGCAGCACCGCCTCCCAGCCCGTGGCGGGCAGATCCGCGCGGCCGAGCGCGGCGGGCGGCTCCGCTGGCGCGGGCACGACGCCCGGCGCCGCGCCCGACGCGAGCAGCGTCAGCCGCAGGGCCAGGGCCGCGCGCAGCTCCTCCTGCCGTACGACGGCGTCGACGTGGCCCGCCGCGTACTGGGCCCCGGCGGTGTACGCCTCTGGGTCGGCGTCGGCCGGGCGGACGCGGGAGCCCGCGAAGCCGACCTGCGCGCCGCGCAGCGCGAGTACGGTGTCGGCCCCGGCGCCCAGCGTGGCCCAGCCGCCCCCGGTGGCCGGGTCGCGCAGTACGGCGATCTGCGGCAGACCGGCCGCCCGGTTCAGCGCCGACTGCCGGGCGACCCGCTGGAGTTGGGCCAGCGCCCGCATGCCCTCCTGCATCCGGCTGCCGCCCGTCGCGATCAGCGAGACCACGGGCAGCCGGTGCTCGCGCGCGTATGTGTAGGCCGCTTCCAGCCGGTCGCCGGTGCGCTCGCCGAGCGAGCCGCCGAGGAAGCCGAACTCGAACGAGATCAACACCAGGGAGCGGCCCGCGAGTTCCGCCGTGCCGCAGACGACGGACTCCCGCTCGCCGGTGCGCTCCCCGGCCCGGCCGCGCGCGTCGCCGTAGCCCGGCCAGTCGAGCGGCCCGTTCTCCTCGCGGACGCCGTCGGCGCGCTCCGGCGCCGGGAACTCGGCGAACGCGTCGGTGACTTCGGCGATCGCCTCGCGGGCCGTCTGACGGTCAGCCATCGAGACCACCGGTCCCGTCCGTGGCGGCGGTGCCGTCCATGGCAGCGATCCCGTCCGTGGCGGCGGTCCCGTCCGTGGCGGCGGAGCCGTCCAGCTCCCGCTTCATGACCTTGCCCAGGTCGTTGCGCGGCAGCGCGGTGAGCACCCGCACCACGCGGGGGCGCTTGTGCGGGGCGAGCTGGGCGGCCACCTGCCGGGCCAACTCCTCGGCCTGGGGCGGGCGTTCCGGATCCGCGGGGACGATCCACGCGACGATCCGCTCGCCCAGGTCGGGGTCCGGCTCGCCGGTCACGGCGGCCTCCCGTACGTCCGGGTGCGCGAGGAGTACGTTCTCGATCTCGCCCGCGCCGATCTTGTAGCCGCCGCTCTTGATGAGGTCGGTGGCCTTGCGCCCCACAAGGCGCACCGAGCCGTCCCGGTCCAAGGCCGCCATGTCGCCCGTACGGAACCAGCCGTCGGCGGTGAACGCCTCGGCGGTCGCGTCCGGCCGGTTCAGATACTCGGTGAACAGGTTCGGGCCACGTACCTGGACCTCCCCGATGGCCTCGGGGCCGGCGGCGAGGGCGTCGCCCGCCTCGTCGACCAGCCGCAGCTCGACCCCGCGCAGCGGCACCCCCACGGTCCCGGCGCGGGCCTCGCCGTCCACGCGCACGCTGGCCCTGGAAGAACACAGCATGAGCGTCTCGGTCATGCCGTACCGCTCGATGACGCGCCGCCCGGTGGCGGCCCTGATCCGCTCGTGGTCGGGTACGGGCAGCGCCGCCGACCCGGAGACCAGCAGCCGCGCCCCGGACAGCGCCTTGGCCAGTGCGGTGCCGCTGCCGCCCCCGCTACCGCCGCTGTCGTCGCCGTCGAGGGATTCGGCGATGCGGTGGTACATGGTCGGCACGCCGAACAGCATCGTGCCGCCGTCCGCCAGCTCCCGCGCCACGCCGTCGGTGCTGAACCGCCCCAGATGGCGTACCTCGCCGCCGCGCCGCAGCGGCCCCAGCACGCCGAGGATCAGCCCGTGCACATGGAACAGCGGCAGCCCGTGCACGAGGACGTCGTCGGCCGTCCACCGCCAGGCGTCCGCGAGCGCGTCCAGGGTCGCGGCGATGGCGCGGCGCGGCAGGACGACGCCCTTGGGCGGGCCGGTGGTGCCGGAGGTGTAGACGACGAGGGCGGGGGCCTCCGGGCCCGGCCCGGCGGGGAGTTCGGCAGCGGATCCGGCGGGGCGTGCGGTGGCCCGGCCGTCCCCGTGGCCTCCGGTCCCGTCGGCCGTGACCGTGACCTTGACATCCAGGCGCTCCAACGCCCTGAGCTGCTCCGGCAGTTCGTCGTCCGGGCCCGCCAGTACGGTCGTCGGCGCGCTGTCGGCCAGGATGTGCGCCAGCTCCCGCTCGCCGGTCTTCGGGTTCAGCGGTACGGCGGGCACCCCGGCCAGCAGCGCGGCCACCACGCCGACGGCGGTCTCCAGCGTGGGCGTGGCCCACACGGCGACCCGGCGCGCCGGGCGCAGCGCCGCGGCCAGCGCCCCGGCCGCGGCGGCGAGTTCGGCATAGCTCAGCGCGCGTGCGCCGAAGCGCAGCGCACGCCGGTCGCCGCCGGTGGCGAGCGCCGGGAACAGAGGGCGGGGGAGCGTGCTCAAGGACGTACTCCTCGTCTACTCATGCGGACGTGCGGGCCCCGCCATTCTCCCGGTCCCGCCCTGTCAGTCAGCGGCCCCCTCCTCGTAGGGGAAGCGGGCGAGCGGGGCGTCACGCTGGAAGAAGGTCTTGGCGCGGATCATCGCCCGCTCGTCGTCGCGCACCTGGCCCGGCCGTGAGCCGTTGCCGAGCAGCACCCCGCCGAAGCGCATCCGCAGATACGCGGCCGAGTGGTGCAGGGTGGTCGCCAGCGCGTCGGCGACGACCTCCTCGCGGTGCGCCATGGCCGTCACGCCCCACAGGGTGCGGCCCGCCATCCGCTTCTTGAAGTCGAGCCCCGGCACCGCGAGCCAGCCCGACCAGTAGTCGAGGTAGCGCTTGGTCTGCGCGGAGAGCGTGTACCAGTACAGGGGCGAGGCGATGACGATGTCGGTGGCCGCCAGCGTGGCCCGCCGCAGCTCCTCCTCGGTCTCGCCGCCCAACTGGGCGCCGGTCTCGTGCCGTCCGTCCTGGAAGTCGGGCAGCGCCAGCTCGTTCAGGTTCACCCACCGCTGCGGCACGTCCGTCGGCAGCTGTTCGGCGGCCGCGCGGGCGAGTGCCTCGGTGTTGCCGTCGGGGCGGGAACTGCCGAGGACGAAGAGGAAGGAGCGGTCGGCGGCGGCTCGGCCGTCGGCGGGTATGGCGGAAGAGGTCATGGCTCACTCTCGTAGTCATCGTGGATATCGCTCGCGGAATGCCCGCTCGCCAGGCGACGTTAACCCTTCACATTGATGGCAAGGTCAAGAGCGCGAGTGCGCGAGAGGGAGCAGTGCGGCACATGCTGATCGGTGAGTTGTCCCGGCGTACCGGAGTCAGTCCCCGGCTGCTGCGCTACTACGAGGAGCAGGGGCTGCTCGAGGTCCAGCGCGGCCCGAACGGATACCGCGAGTACGACGACGAGGCGCTGGTCGCCGTGCGCAAGGTGCGCGCCCTGCTGGACGCGGGCCTGTCCACCGAGCTGATCCGCTGGGTGCTGCCGTGCACCCGCGGCGAGCAGCCGGGGTTCGACTGGTGCGCGGACCTGCGGGCGGTGCTGGACCGGGAGCTGGCGGTCACGGATCAGGCGATCGAGGACCTACGACGGCGTCGCAGCACCCTCGCCGGATACCTGACCGGCTCCTGAGCCTTTGGGGCGGCGGCCGTCCGGGAGGAAGAGGACCGAGTTGACGTAGCGGGGGCCGGGGAAGGGGAGCACCCTGCGGAGCAGCCCGTACCGCACCACATGCGCCGTACGGGCCTGGTGGGACTCCAGGTCGAAGGCGTCCAGCGGGATCCAGCGGTCCGCGGGCAGCACCCAGCCGCGGTAGCCGTGCTCGGCGAGCAGCTCGATCACCGGGGCCACCGGCTGGATGCGGGCCTCCAACTCGACGATCAGGGCCGGGCGGTCCCGGTCGAGCAGCCGCGCCGCGCCGCGCAGCACGGGCAGTTCGTTGCCGTCCACGTCGATCTTGATGAAGTCGACGTCACGCAGGTCGAGCCCGTCCAGCGTGACGCAGCGGACGGCCACGGCGCGGGCGTGCAGGTCCCGGCGCACCAGCGAGGAGACCCCGCGCTCGCCGTGGTCGCCCGGCGGCAGCCACAGCTGCGCGGTGCCCGGCTCGTCCGACGCGGCCGCCTGGAGCACCTGGAGGTTGTACGGGGCGGCGGCCCGGATCGTACGGGCGAGCCGCGGCACCGGCTCGACGGTGATCACCCGCCGGGCGCGCCGGGCCAGACGGCGCGACCACGGCCCGTACCAGCCGCCGACGTCGACCGCCGTACCGCAGTCGCGCGGGCAGTAGTCGGCGAGCCGGGCCAGTTCGGGCTCGAAGCGCGGATACAGGAAGGCGGCCGCCGCGCCGATCAGCCGGGGCGGCAGGAGCGGTGCGATACGCGCGGCGATCGTCATGACAGGCCCGGCCCGGCGGTCTCGGCTTCCGTGGTCCCGGCTTCGGGTTCGGCTTCGGCTTCGGCTTCGGAGGTCGCGAGGGCCCCGGCCTCGGCGGTCCCGACGCGCTTCAGCAGACTCTCGTGCTCGTCGTCGGCGACCTGCTCGCCGGACGACGGCAGGAGCTGCGGAACGCCGTCGACGATCGGGTAACGGCGGCGCAGCCGGGGGTTGTAGAGGATGTTCTCCGGCGCGAGGAGGTGCAGCGTGCCCTTGTCGAGCGGGCAGGCCAGGATCTTCAGCAGTGGGTCGTCAGGATTCATGGCTGGTCAGCTCCTTGCTGGGTGGGTCGGGTTGGGAGTCGTGCCGGGGCAGCGCCAGCAGCACCGACACGGCCAGGGCGGTGCCCGCCAGGCGCAGCGTGAGCCGCAGCGGGTCGTCGGGCAGCGCCTCGTCGAAGGCGAACGTGCCGAGCGCGGTGGTGAACAGGGCGCTGACCGTCGTACAGACGGGCACGATCAGCGAGGCGCGGGAGCGCTGTAGCGCCGCCTGCGACATGATCATCCCGAACACGCCGGTGAACATCAGCAGATAGGGGTACGGCGAAGCCAGCACCGAGCGGAGCGTGCCGGGGATGTCGGACGCCTGGAGGTGGCTGGACACGCCCTTGATGGCGAGCGAGCTCACCCCGTACAGGAGCCCCAGCGCGACGCCGTACTCGACCCCGCTGGTCGGCAGCCGGTGGCGCTGGTTCCTGGCCCGGCGGTCGGCGGCCGCGTACAGCCACAGGCCCCCGGCCAGCGACGGCACGCAGATCAGCAGGATCACCGCGGTGGGCGCGTACTGGCTGACCGCGTCGGCGTCCTCGCGCAGCGAGAGGACGACCATCAGCAGCGCGGCCAGGATCGCCGCGATCGCGTATTTCTCGCGGCCCGACGTCTGTTCGCCGAGCAGCCTCGACGACAGCAGGACGAGCAGGACCAGACCGGATACGGAGATGCCCTGCGCGGCCGCGATCGGCAGTGTGCGGAACACGGCGAGCTGGGCCCCGAACCCGGCGGCCAGCGCCAGCGCCCCGCCGAGCCACAGCGGGGTGCGCAGCACGTGCCGCAGCAGCACCAGGGGCCGCCGTGTCGACAGCGTGGGCAGCGTGGTCAGCGCCCGCTTCTCCAGGACGAAGCCCACGCTGTACAGCGTGTTCGCCAGCAGAGCGGCCGCTACCCCCCACCACACGGTCAGGTCCTTCGCGCGTGAACGAGCAGGATCGATGCGGCACTTGGCCGTGCGCAGGCCAACCGGTCCAGGGCGCGCAGCGGGCGCGGCACACCGTGGAAGGGCGCGCCCGCGACCCGTACCACCTCGAAGCCCGAGGCGGTGAGGAACTCGCGCAGCGCGCGGGCGGTGTAGAGCCGCAGGTGGCCCACCACCTCGGTGCCCGGACGGCCGTGGATGCCGCGCAGGCTGACCTCCGAGAAGACCGGCTGCACCCCGGCGAGGAGCAGGGCACGGTTGTACCAGGCGGCCAGGTTCGGCGTGGACAGCATGAGATGGCCCCTGGGCTTCAGGACGCGGCGCAGCTCGTCCAGGGCGCTGTCCGGGTCGACCAGATGCTCGATGACCTCGCTGAACAGCACGGCGTCCGCCGAGCCGTCCGCCAACGGCAGCCCGCCGTCGGTGAGTTCGCCGCGCACGACATGGGTCATATGGGTCTGGGCGCGCTTCAGCGCGTCCTGGGACCAGTCGACGCCGATCACCCGGTGGCCCGCGAGCAGCGGTGCGGCGGTCCTGGCGGCGGTGCCGTCCCCGCAGCCGACGTCCAGGACGGTGGCGGGCGTGGCACCCGCCGGGCCGAGCGCCTGGGCGAGCATCCGGGCCTGGCGGAGGCTGCGGGCGTCGCCGGACGCCACGGGGACGGCCGGGTCTTCGTAGAAGTCGCGCAGTCCGTTCTTGGGGGGTGCGGTGGTCATGGCGTCCCCTCGGCCGGAAGGCCAGTGGTGTGCGGTTCGGTGGTGCCTGGTTCGGTGGTGCCTGGTTCGGTGCTGCCTGGTTCGGTGGTGCCTGGTTCGGTGGTGCCTGGTTCGGTGGTGTCCGGGAGCGCGGTGGCGTTGAGGTAGCGCTCGAACAGGTCGCGCAGCCGGACCCCGTCGCCGTGGCTGAGGAGCCGCTTGGACCAGCGCAGGGTGAGGTGCAGCCGACCGCCGGTGGCCGCCGTGGTCACCGTCAGGCCGCGCGGCACGTGCGCGGGCGCGGAGAACCAGACCGCCTTGGCGCGGCCCGCGTCGCCGAAGTCCAGCGGGTACGGGATGCGGCCGATGTTGCTGAGCAGCGTCGTCGACATCCACGGGCCCGCCGCCACGCGCAGCCCGCGGGTGACCGCGGCCCGCCAGGCGACGGGCAGCACCGGCGCGGTGAGCAGCGTCGCGCCATGGCCGAGCTGCGGGCGGCTGAGCGCCTTGAGCGCGCGGGTGCGCTCACAGGTGCGGCGCAGCAGCTCCCGTACGCGGTCCGGCGACACCTCTTCGGTGCTCCAGCCCCGGCCCCGGCTCTGGCCGTGGTCCAGTTCGGCGGCGGTGAAGGGGACTTCCATCAGCCGGGTGCCGTTGCCGATGGGCATGTCCGTGCCCCGGCTGCGGTCGTCCACGGGCATGGTGATCCGCATCGGGCGGGCCGGGCGGCCGTGTTCGCGGTTCCAGTGCGCGAGGGTCAGCGCGGTGGCGACCATCAGCTGGTCGTTGACGGTGTACGGGACGCCTTTCGGGCGGTGCGGCACCGGGAGTTCGGCCTGAAGCATGCCGTTGCCCGGCTTGCCCTCGGGTGTGCCGGGGGCGATATGCGCGGGCCTGGCCCAGCCGCTGGGCATGGGCACGGCGTCCCCGGCCGCCCCGTCGGCCGCCTTGGGGGTGCGGGGCGGCCGGGTCCGGGGCGCGGCGGGCGCGTTGTCCCGGCCGCCGTAGAGCTCGGCGGCGGTGGCCAGGACCCGCATACAGGCGGGGCCGTCCAGGGCGGTGTGGTTGTTGACCAGGATGAGCGCGCAGCCGTCCGGGTCGTCGGGGTTGTCGACCACTTCCAGGCGGACGGGCGGCGACGCCGACAGCGGCGGCGCCTGGCTCAGGGCGCGCTCGCGGGCCTCCTTGAGCGCGTGCGGGCCCGGCGGCGGGAAGTGCACGGTCTCGCCGTCGGGGCCCGGCGTCAGCTCCCACTCGTAGCGCCGGTGGTACCAGCGGCCCGGCGCCTGGCGCATCAGGATGCGCGGATGCCGGGCCAGCGCCTCGTTGAACGCCTCGCGCAGGCGCGCCGGGTCCGGGCGGCCCGGCAGGTGGACCTCGATGTGCACGGTGTCCGGCTCCCGCTCCTGGAGGCAGTGCCGGGTCACCTCGTCCACCACGGGAAACGGCACCCGCGCCCCGGGCACCGGAGTGCCAGGGCGCGGGGCCGAGTGCTGTACGGCTGTCACCGTCGCGCCTCCCGGAGGTGACCGGGGAGTGCGTGCCCCCCGCGGTCCTGGGGGGCGGGGGCCGAGGCCGGACGGTTCACTGGTCGCTGCCTTCTCTCGGGTCGCGGGGAGGGGCTTCGGACGGTGGAGCGTCGGACGGAGAGGTACCGGACGGAGAGGTGTCCGCCGCGGACGCGCCGGACGCGCCGGACGGGGCTTCCTCCGGGGCGGACTTACGCAGCGAGAACTGCGTGGTCGCCGGGTCGTCCGGAGCCGGAGCCGGAGCCGGGACCTGCGGGCCCGGCTCAGCCGGTGCGGGCGCCGGTCCCGCGTCGGGCGCGGCCGACGTCGTACCCGGCGCGTGCGGGCCGAGCGGCAGTGTGGACCCGGCGGGCACCGGGGCCGGCGCCGGGGTCACCGACGGCGCGGGCCGCTCCTCGTCGGGCGTCCGGGGCGTCTCCTCGCGCCCGGTCACCAGCGCCGCGAACAGCGCGATCAGGGCCAGCACCTGGGCCGTCGGCGAGAACGCGCCCGCGCCTTCGGACACCGCCTCACCCGCGCCGACCGCGGCGGCGACACCCGCCCCGGTCATCGCCACGAGCGCGATCGGCACCAGCAGCGCGCGCCGCCACCAGGCCACCGCCGCGAGCGCCGGAACCAGCAGCCCGAACGGCCCGGAGATCAGCACACCGATGACGGTGAGCACCACGGTGCCCAGGACCAGCCCAGGAGCGGGCGGCGTCGGCGCGGGCCCGTCGGCGTTCCCCGCGTTCTCCGCGTTCTCCTCGTTCCGGCGGTACAGCAGCAGGCCGAGCAGGAGCAGCACCGCGACGCCGCCGCTGATCAGCGCCGCCTCGTACACCTGGGCGGGCCGGTACTCCAGCTTGATCGTGCCGCCCTCGCCCTCGGGGATCAGCCAGCCCTGCTGCCAGCCGTCGAGCCGCAGCGAGATCAGCTCCTCGCCGTTGAGGGTGGCCCGCCAGCCGTCGTTGGCGTTCTCGTACATCGTCAGATACGAGGCGTCGCCCGCGCCGACGGTCAGTGTACGGCGGTCGCCCGCCCAGTCGCGGACCTTCACGTCACGGTCGGCGGCCGCGTCGGCGGATGCGTCGGCGGATGCGGCGCCGGACGTGGCGTCGGAGGCGGTCGCCAGGCCCGCGCCCCGCGTCAGCGTGATGTCCGTGATCATCAGCGGGCCCTCGTCGACCGCGGCCACCAGGTGGGTGCCCGCGTCCAGCGAGACCTCGGCGTCCGGGTCCCCGGTGCGGCTCTCCGGGTCGGTGCACAGCGTCAGCTCGACGGGCCTGCGCTGCGTGAGGTCGGCCACCGTGCCCGTGGCGCTGGTGCGGTACGTCGTCCCGCCGATGGAGACCTCCGGGCCCGCGTCGCACGCGACCTCGAAGCGGCGCTCCGGGTCGGGCTGCGGGGTCCGGTGGTCCTGCTCGGTTCCGGACAGCGCCGGGACGTGCACCTCGGTGAGGCCCACCGGCAGCTGCAGCTCCTCGTCCGCGAGGGAGTTGTGCAGCGTCAGCGGCGCGGACTCGGTGATCGTGATGTCCATGCGGTCGGTGGTGATCGGCTCGAACCGCGCGATGCCGTTCTCGTCGACGCCCGCGACGACCGCCCCGTCCGGGGAGCTGATCTCGACCTTCCGCGGCTTGGTCGACAGGCCCCCGGCGGCGGCGAACACGATCTCGCCGACCGGCTGCTTGTCGGGCCAGCTCAGATGCAGCACCGCGCTGTCCCCGGCGATCCACGCCGTGGTCAGGTCGCCGTCGGTGAGGTTGCGCGGCGAGACGTTCGGGCCGAGCCCGGCCGTGGAGTCGGCGGTCACCGTGAGCCGCTTGTCCTGCTCGGGCGCGACGCCGTACAGCAGCTCGTCCAGCTCGGAGCCCGGCACCGGCAGGGCGCTCGCCTTGAAGGCGTACGCGTCCGGGCCCTCGCCGGAGTCCTTGGTGGTGAACTGCCGGTGCAGGCCCGTCTCGGCGGCGTTCGGGCCGAGGCCGCCGGGGTCGGCGGCGCGGTGCATCGAGTACACCGTCGACTCGGCCTCGACGCCCTCCGCGTCCTTGGGCAGCTCCAGCACCCGGTTCACCGTGACGTCCGGGACGGTGATCTCGGCGAACCCGGCGCCGGACAGTCCGGGCCGTGCCTCCTCGACCTCCAGGATGGTGAGCTTCAGCCAGGAGGCCTCGCCCTCGGGGGCCTTGATCTCCTGCGGGGTGCCGCCTGGCAGCAGATCGCTGACGACCCCCTTCTTGCTCCGGTCGGTCTGCACGCGCACCTTGGTGGGTGCGGCCCGTACCTGGTCCTGTGCCAGCGGGACGACCGACAGGGTGGCCGGGATGTCCGTCTTCTCGTCGAAGTCGACCCGCACCCACTGGCCTTCGGGCTCGCCCGCGCTGCCTTCGGCCCAGGCGGTGCCGCCGTCGCCGTCGAAGGCGTTCACCGGGTCGTACTGCGGCAGGTGGAACAGCCAGTTTCCGCTGGAGGACGCGGTCACCGACGCGGCGCCGTCGACGACGGCCGTCGTCTGGTGCTCCACCCCCTCGTTGGGCAGGATCTGCAGCGGTTCCTCGCCCGGATTCTGCACGCTCCCGCTGTGGTTCTTCTCGTCCTTCGTGTACGTGTACGAGGTGTTGGAGTTGACCAGCCCGAAGCGGGTGTCGGCGCGCCGCATCCCGTCGCCCACGGCGAGCAGCGAAGGCTTCCCGAGGCCCGGCGTGTGGTCGCCGGTGAGCACCGCCGGACGGTCCCGCATCGCCGGGTCGGCGGACAGCGGAAGCAGTGCCTCCGGGCCGCCGCTGACCACGGCCGTGTCGGCGACCGGCTGCACCCCGACCTGGCCGGGGCGGCGGGCCTGGTCGCCCGGCCGGTAGATCTCGACCGCCTGCTGGCGCGGGTAGAGGCCCTGCACCTGGATCGGGGTCTTGTCCGCGATCCGGCCGCCGGTCATCTCCGGGCCGAAGCCCTCGATCCGCTCGTACCCGGACGCCTCCAGCGTCCGCTTCACGGTCGCGGTCGGTACGTAGCCGACCTGGTCCGGGTCGAGGTCGTTGCGTACGACGACGAAGTGCAGCCCGGAGCGGCTCAGATAGTCCTGGAGTCCCGGCACCGCGGAGCCGGTCAGCAGCGCCTGCTCGACGGCGTCCATCGCGCGCCGGTTGCCCGGAGTGCCGAACGGCACGTAGTCGCGCTGCGCCCAGCGCGAGTCGGCGAGCACGTCGAGCGGCTGATCGATCGGGGAGCCCCAGGTGTAGATGCCGTGCGCGGTGGCCGGGACCACCAGGGCACGCGAGTCGGGGGAGTACTTCTTCAACCAGGCCGCGGTCTCCTCCCAGTGTCCGGGCAGCTCCTTGAAGGAACCCGGCTGGAGGATCGACCCGTTGACGTACGGCAGCGCGAGGCCGGGTATCACCAGCAGCGCCGCGACCGCGGGCACGAACCGGCGGCCCGGCACCGGGCGGGCGCCGCGCCGCTCGGCGACCACGGCCACCAGGTGGATCAGCCCGAACGCGAGCGCCAGGGCGAGCCCGGTCTGGAACTTGTAGATGTTGCGGAACGGCACCAGCCAGCCGTCCAGCCAGCCCTGCACCGCCGAGTGGAACAGCCCGCCGAACGTGCCGCCGTACCCGGCGAGCGTGATCAGCGCGACGGTCGCGACGGTCAGCACCAGCCAGCGGCGCTCCGGCAGATCGCGCCGGGCCAGGCCCGCCAGGCCGAAGGCCGCGGCCAGCGCCGAGCCCAGGACGGCCACGGCGGCGGTGGCGACGGTCCAGCCCGCGGGCAGCCAGGCCTCGCCGAAGTTCAGATACGCCACCCAGTTACCGGCGCCGCGCAGCGCCTCGGTCGCCGACATGGTGTCGGTCGTGGTCTTCGCGGACTCGACGTACGGCAGGAAGTTCTCGCCGTACAGGCCCTGGATCAGCAGCGGCACGACCCACCAGGCGGTGGCGAGCAGCACGCCCGGCACCCACCAGACGATCAGCTTGCGCTTGCGGGGGCCGTTCGGCCGGGACAGCAGATACAGCGCGACCGGCAGCAGCGACGCCAGCACCGACGCCGCGTTGACGCCGCCCATGAACGGGATCAGCGCGGCCGAGCGCAGCGCCGCGACCCGCGCGCTCACCTTGTCGTTGGTGAGCGGCAGCAGCACCCACGGCAGCACCGCGCCGGGCAGCGCGGCCGCCGACGTGGAGCCGATGACGATGCTGTACGTCGGCCACAGCGCGTACGCCGCGGCGCCCAGCAGCCGGGCGGGCGAGCTGCCGATGTTCAGCCGCTCGGCCAGCCGCATCGCGCCCCAGAACGCGGTCGCCACGATCAGCGACATCCACAGCCGCTCCGCCAGCCACACCGGCAGCCGCACCAGGTCGGCCAGGTAGTAGAACGGCAGCGACGGGAAGGCGTAGCCGATGTACTGGTTGGTGAGCCCGCCGAATCCGCCCTCGTTCTGCCAGAGCTGGCCGAGCTGGCCGAGGAACTTTCCGGGGTCGAGCGCGACCCCGAGCTTGGTCTCGAACGTCATCCGCCCCGGCGACACGGCCAGGAACAGCACGAACACCACGGCCCAGAACCCCAGCAGCCACCGCCGCGACCGGGGCCCGTCAGGGGGCGGCCCCTGCGCGGGACCCCCCGTCGGGACAGGTGCCTGGGGTGGCAACTGAGGGGTCGTCTGGACCGTGGTCATGGACACCGCCGAAGAATGAGAAGGAGATTCCAGGTCGCGAACTCGCGAAGACCCGGCACTCTGGTGACGGCAGCGGCCAGGAACGGCCAGTACCGGGAGCGTGCCGACACGACGGTGACGTCGTCGCGGGACCGCACCTGTCGCAGGGTGGGACCGATGTGGATGGCGTGCAGGTTCTCGCCGAGTGTGTGCTTGGGGGGACGGCCGGTGCGCCGCCGGTAGCGGGCTGTCGCCCGGTCGGCGCCGAGGTAGTGCCAAGGGGCCCACTCGTGGCCGCCCCAGGGCGAGTACCAGTTGGTGAAGGAGACGTAGATCAGCCCGCCGGGCCGGGTGACCCGCACCATCTCGCTGAGGAAGGTCGCCGGGTCGTCCACGTGCTCCAGGACGTTGGAGGAGAAGGCGACGTCGGCGACGCCGTCCGCGAGGGGCAGCAGATAGCCGTCGGCCCGCACGGCCGCGGTGCCGGAGCCGGCGCCCCGTACGCTGATCTCCCGCTCGTCCGGCTCGAAGAGGTAGCACTGCGCGCCGCGGCGGCGGAACTCCTCGGTGAAGTAACCGCCGCCGCCGCCGATGTCGACGACGACCTTGCCGTTCAGACGCTCATGGCGCTCGACCTGGTCGGCGGCGTCTCGGGCGAGCAGCGAGTAGCAGTACTCGGGGTTCTGCTGCTCCTGCATGAAGGCGCGGAACAGCGCGATGGAGCGGCGCAGCGACGGGTCCCTGAAGCGGCCGGAGAACCGGCCGGGGCGAAGGGCCCGCGCGGCCGTGTTCGTCGGCCGAGGCCGGGACCGCGAGGCGTCCGGCGCGGTCGCGGACGCCCGCCGCGCGGCGCCCGCTCGCCGGGGGCCGCGGCGCGCGCGTCCCCGTCTTCGAGGAGGTGCTCGACGCCGTACGGGCACCGCTCCAGGCCGAGATCA